>JAGLMJ010000075.1 GCA_023140095.1 Candidatus Omnitrophota bacterium
CGCTGCATTTATTTCCGACAAGCATGGAATCGCATTGGGAATAATTTCGCGCGCGGTCGGCGGACGGCATGATCTTGATCAGACCCCGGTAATTATTATTCGATTCATCGGTCGAGATCCCTTTGGAGACGACCGTGCTGCGTGTATTTTTCCCGATATGGATCATCTTTGTGCCGGTGTCGGCTTTCATGCGGTTATTGGTCAAGGCGACCGAATAAAATTCGCCGACCGAATGATCTCCCTGAAGGATGCAGCTCGGGTATTTCCATGTGATGGCAGCTCCCGCCTCAACTTGCGTCCAGGAGATTTTGGAATTGGCCCCTGCGCATTTACCGCGCTTTGTGACGAAATTATAGATCCCCCCCTTGCCTTCTTTATTGCCGGAATACCAGTTTTGCACGGTTGAATATTTAATTTCAGCGTTATTGAGCGCGATCAGTTCGACCACTGCGGCATGGAGCTGGTTTTCATCGCGGCTCGGCGCGGTGCAGCCTTCTAAATAGCTGACATAACTGTCATCTTCGGCGACGATCAAGGTCCGCTCAAACTGGCCTGAGTCGGCGGCATTGATACGAAAATAGGTGGATAGTTCTAACGGGCTGCGGACACCTTTAGGAATATAGCAAAATGAGCCGTCGCTAAAAACAGCGGCATTGAGCGCCGAAAAGAAGTTGTCCCCGTAGGGAACGACCGATCCTAAATATTTTTTGACGAGGTCCGAATGATTTTTGATGGCCTCCGACATGGAACAAAAGATGATGCCGACCTTGGCTAATTCCGATTGATGGGTCGTGCCTACCGATACGCTGTCAAAGACCGCGTCGACCGCGACGCCCGTCAGCCGTTTTTGTTCGGTCAATGGAATGCCGAGTTTATCGAAGGTCTTGATGAGTTCCGGGTCGACCTCGTCGATGCTTTTGGGCTTCTCCGTTGTTTTTTTCGGAGCGTTATAATAACTGATCGCGTTATAGTCAATGGGGCCATACTCGAAATTGGCCCAATGCGGCTCTTTCATTTTTAACCAGTGACGGTAGGCCTTAAGCCGCCAGTCACACATCCACGCGGGCTCCTTTTTCTTCTCGGAGATAAGGCGAATGACATCTTCGTTGAGTCCTTCCGGAATACGGTCTGTCTCAATATCGGTCACGAAACCGTATTTATAGTCGCGGCTTGAAAGAGTATTGTTCTCTATAGCCGTTTTGTTCAGTAGTTTTTCATCTTTCTCGTTTGCCATGATCGGTTTTGTTTTTATTTGCATTTGGCTGTTGAATCGATCAAGTCGGCCACCATGATCGCGCTGAACAGATTTTGGATGCTTTCGTTAAGGTTGACCATAGCACTGCTAATGAGGCATTTTGATGAGATGTTGCATTGGGAAAAATCAGCATGCGCGCAATTCGTGATCTTGATCGGTCCGATGATCATATCAGAGAGTTCGCGGGTCGAGATCTTAGAGAGATCCTTGATGATCTGATAGCCTCCTTTAGCTCCCTGTTCGGCGTTTAAAATGCTGTTTTGGGCCATGATCTGCAGTACGCGCGACGTCGGATCGAACGGCGTGTGATAAAGTTCACAGATCTTTTTTGCCGATGTTAGTTGCCCCGGGCTTTTGTTGCTCATGTGTTTTAGCGCGATTAACGCGTATTCAATTTTTTTGTTGATCTTAAACATGTTGTTGTTCTCCCTTACGCTTTAGAATGGATCAGCCGGTGAGACCGTAATTTCCGGGTCGAACTGATCTTGCAATATCCTCTGGATAGCGGCAAGTGTCCCCATTGTCGCGCTTGGGCAGGAACCGCAGGCGCCTTGATAAAATATCTGAAGATTTTTGTTCTCATAATTAACGACCTGAACGTCGCCCCCGTCCATTTGAAGCGCCGGACGGATTGTTTGGTTGAGAATATCATTGATCTTATCTAATTCCGGGCTGCTTTGAGCTGTCGCCGGCGTTGCTGTCTGCGATGCCGGTGTCTGGAAATTTGGATCGTGGGCGCTGATCTTTTCGAGGATCGCGGATTCAATGCTTTCCTTGAGCGTATTCCAGCCGGCCGAACCGTTCTGTGTCACGGTAATATAATTATCAAAAAAGTAAACCTCGCGGATCGATACGCTCAATTCAAATAAAGCTTTGGCTAACGGATTATCCGCGCATTTTGCCGTACTGGTGTATGTGTAATTGCCTTCCGATTTTACCGGCGTATTTAAGACAAATTTCAACGCGTTTGGATTGGGTGTACTTTGTATGTTTAACTGTGTGTTCATCGGTATCTCCTTTAATATTTAGATTCGTATACGTTTTTGAATTAATTATAGCTTAAAATGGCTGTAAATGCTTTTAAAAAAAACTTATATAAGTCTAACTGGATTTCAGGGAAAATCAAGGGTTTTTTGCTCTTAGGTTTCGAGGATATGATTTGAGGTGACAAATTCGGCAAACGGAAAGGAACAGGTAAAGGCGGGCGATACGGCATTAAGAATATGGGTGCTGCGCTCGTCTCCCTCAATAACGAAGTCCTGGACAAGCATGGATTTTTCTTTATCGAGCAGCTGGGCGCGGATTCCAGGCTTGGTGTACGCCGTGAATCCTTTCGGGTCGATCCCGCTAACCATGGACTGGGCCAGGCCGACAAAGTATTTTCTGTTATATTTCTTTATTTCTTCCACGGCAAGGTTACGGAATCCAAAAGCATTTGTCAGGAATAGACGGGCCTCGTGGCACATGATATTGGTAAACTCTCCAAATTTAAAATTCTTAGAATAATTATAATTTTCCCGCCAGAACGCGGGTATGGCGGTCGGGCCGATCATGATCTCATCGGTCACCGTCTTAGTGAAATGAACGCCTAAGAAAGGATTTTTGAGGTTCGGGACCGGATAAATATTGATCTTAACATCGGTTTTGTTCTTCGTATATTTAAGGTAAAGTCCCTTGAACGGGATCATCGTGTATTTGCGGCCGAACCCGAAATCCTGCGCGACCTTATCAGCATAAAGCCCCGCGCAATTGATGATCTTATCCGCATGGACGTCTCCTTTGCTGGTCTTGATTCCACCGTCGATCTTCCCTAAATATTTTGTTTGGAATGAAAAGCTAACTCCCATTTCCAGCAGATCATTCTTTAAGCTTGAACAGACTTGTTTTGGATCGACACTCGCGGTATCGGGAGAATAGAGCGCCTTCTTAAACGTCTTGACATTCGGTTCGTATTCGCGGGCTTGTTTTTCATCAATGATCTCAACATTCGAGCCGTTGCGCTTGCCCCTTCTCTCCAATTCATATAATTGCTCAAGCTCGCTCTCATTTTGGGCGACGACGAGCTTGCCGCAATCGTTGACGGGAAGGTCCTTGAGCCGGCAATATTCTTTAAGGGCCCTGTTGCCCTCGACGGTGAACTTGGCTTTGAAGCTGTCGGCGGAATAATAAAACCCGGCGTGCAGGACGCCGCTGTTGCGGCTTGACGCGTGGGCGGCTTCCTCGTCCTCTTTATCGATGACTAATATGGTCGCCGCAAGCTGGATCTGCTTGATCGCGCGGGCAATCGTTAAGCCGATCACCCCCGAACCGATGATGATGTATTGGTATTTTGATTTCATTAACCGAAGAATTTATCCCCTACGGCCCAGTTCGAGCCGGGGACCTCGTCGATGACGATGTAGGTGTGCTCTTTCGGCTTATTGGCGACCGTCTCGAGCGTGTCGGAAAATTGTTTGGCAATTTCCTCTTTTTGCTCCTTGGTCAATGTGCCGACGAGTTTTAAATTGACATAAGGCATCGCGCTCTCCTTTATTTTTCCAATAAATAGATCCCGATATTCGAGAATAGATTCGGCCGGAAAAGGACTTTCCTGTTGCCGACGATACCGATTTCTTTGAGGATATTGATCCCGTTTTCCTTGCAGAAGTAACGGAAATCCTTGAGGCTTAAGAAACGCAAGTTCGGTGTGTCATACCATTGGTGCGGCAGTTCTTTGGTGACGGGAACCCTTCCCTGGAAGAACAGCTGGAACCGCGCCCGCGAATGGCAGAAATTCGGAATACCAACGATGACTTTCTTCCCGACGCGAAGCGATTCAAGGATTACCCGTCGAGGGTTCAAAACTTGCTGCAGGCTTTCGTTGAGGATCACATAATCGAAACGTTTATTGGAGAAATCCGCTAAGCCGGTATCAATGTTCCCATGAGATACGGTCAGGCCGTTGGCGACGCATTTGTAGATCGCTCTTTCATCGAGTTCAATGCCGGTCCCATGACAGTTTCTTTGTTCGATGAGAAGAGACAGCAGAGTCCCGTCCCCGCAGCCGAGATCAAGCACTTTCGAGTTCTGCTCGACGAGGTCGACGATCACTTTATGGTCGAAACGCGGATTTTCTTGACGTTCAGTCATGGTTAATGCTTTTGTACATTCTGTTTAAAAAATGCGTGATAATTTCGGACTGTCCCTCGACTTCCACCAAAAAGGCATCATGGCCGTAGGAACTTCCGATCTCAATGTCGGAAACATCCAGGTCATTAGCCTTAAGGGCCTTGACCATGGCCTTGGACTGATGTGACGGATAAAGCCAATCCGACGTAAAAGAGACGATCATAAAACTGGCTTTCGCGGGCGCAAACGCATCCTTTAGGTTTCCGTTTTTGGCCAGATTGAAGTAGTCGAGAGCCTTCGATAAATACAGGTAAGAATTCGCGTCAAATCTCTGCACAAAACTGTCCCCCCGGTATTTAAGGTAACTTTCGACCTCAAAGTCGTTGGAAAAATCATAACCTAATCGCTCTTTGCTGATGAGTTTTCTTCCGAATTTCTCTTCCATGGATTTCTCACTCATATAGGTGATGTGTCCGATCATACGGGATAATGCCAGTCCGCGCGCGGGGATCGTTTTTCCATAGTAATCCCCGTCTTGCCAGTCGGGATCCGCCATAATGGCCTGGCGCGCGACTTCTTGCAGCGCGATCTGCTGGGCGCTGTGGCGCGTATTCGTTGCGATCGAAATAACCGAATGCACATGATCCGGATACGCAACGGACCACTCAAGCGCTTGTGATCCTCCCATTGACCCGCCGGAAACACAGAGCAGCTTTTTGATGCCTAAATGATCAAGCAAATATTTTTGCGCCGTGACCATATCTTCAATGGTAATCACCGGAAAGCTCAAACCATAAGGCTTATTTGTTTCCGGATTGTTTGATGCCGGCCCCGTCGTTCCCATGCAGCTTCCCAGAACGTTTGAGCAGATGACAAAATATTTATCTGTATCAAAGGCCTTGCCGGATCCGATCATCTTGTCCCACCAGCCGGGTTTTTTTGCGCCCTCGTGGTATCCGGCGGCATGGGCATCACCGCTTAAGGCATGATAGATCATGATGGCATTGGACTTACTTTCATTAAGCTCACCATAGGTTTCATAGGCAAGCGTAATGGGCCCGAGCGTCTCTCCGCTCTCTAAAACCAGTTTATTCGGAGGTTCGCAGAACGTAAGATATTTTGTCTCGACGATATTGATATTATTTTCAGTCATTGTGTTTGGTAGTATTAGGCTTGTGTGTATTGAAACATCGCCTCAATACACTTTTTGGCATTTTGGATGATATCAGGGTTCACGTGCACATAATCCTTCGGTGCAGGATTTTTCAGGACACGTAAAATGTCATCCAATGTATTCGATTTCATGTAGGG
>JAGLMJ010000076.1 GCA_023140095.1 Candidatus Omnitrophota bacterium
CCATCGGAAGGACCATTCTCACAACAATCACGACACTGTTAGTTGTTATTACATTGTTTTTCCGTGGGGGAGAGATTCTAAACACATTTGCCCTGTGTTTGATCATCGGTTTTATCGCCGGAACGTATTCAACCATTTTTATCGCCTCACCGCTTGTCCTGGCATGGGAAAATATGGTGGGCGGCAAGAAAAAGAAGTAATGTTTGAGTCCTTAGAGCTTTTTGTCGAGCAGAAGATCAACCTCGATCACATCCTCAATAATCTCGTAGCTTTTCGCTATCAGAAAGTCAAGAAATCATCCTGCGAAGGAGAATTCAGCCAACGGGGAGGCATCCTCGACGTTTACCCGGTCGGGTTCGACGGCCCCGTCCGTATCGATTTCGACGATGAGACCATCCGCGCGATCGCCAGTATTAACATGAAAACCGGAAAGTCGATCTGGCAGCATAAGATCATCATCATCCTGCCGAACAAGGTTCACAAAAAATCTGTTTTTAGCACAGACATGCCCTTAAACCATTTCATCGAGATCCAGAAAGGGGATTATGTCGTCCACAACCAGCACGGCATCGGCAGGTTCCTCGGGATCAAAAACATCCCCGTTGCCGATAAGATCACATCCCATTTAGCCATTGAATATCAGGGGGGAGACCGATTATTTATCCCGACACACGACATCTGTTTGGTCCAGAAATATGTCAGTTTCAATAAGCGGCCTCCGCGGCTTTATAAGCTCGGCAGCAAAGAATGGAACCGTGTCCGTCGACAAATTCAGAAACGCCTGCAACAGACCGCCGCCGAACTTCTTCATACACAAGCGGTCAGGGCGAGCCTCAAAGGCCACAGTTATTCGAGAGACTCCGAATGGCAGAAAGAATTCGAAAGTTCTTTCCCTTTTGAAGATACTCCCGATCAGATAAAGGCCGCTTTAGACGTCAAAAAAGACATGGAATCCCTTCAGCCGATGGACCGTCTCTTGTGCGGGGACGTCGGTTACGGCAAGACGGAAGTCGCCATGCGCGCCACCTTCAAGGCCGTGATGGATAACAAGCAGGTCGCGATCTTGGTTCCTACGACACTTCTCGCCGAACAGCATTATTACAATTTCTCCATGCGCCTGAAAAATTTCCCCGTTAAGGTCGCTATGCTCAGCCGCCTGCGCACGAAACACGAGCAAGCCCAGATCATTAAAGAATTGACTGAAGGGAAAGTTGATATCGTCATCGGCACCCACCGGCTGTTATCCAAAGATATCGCTTTTAAGGACCTGGGATTGATCATTATCGACGAGGAGCAGCGCTTCGGCGTCAAATCAAAAGAGCGGTTAAAACACTTTCGCTTGCTCGCGGATGTCCTGACCCTGACCGCGACGCCGATCCCGCGCACTTTGCACATGGCCTTGACGGGGGCAAAGGACATGTCGATCATTTCGACACCCCCGCAAAACCGCACCCCTATTAAAACACACATCATCACCTTCAATGAAGACCTCATCAAGAAAGCGATCCGGAGGGAAATTAAGCGAAAAGGGCAGATCTTTTTCCTTCATAATCGGGTTGAAGATATTGAACAAATTGCTAGAATAATAGAAAGGCTGATCAAAGGCGCCCGTATCGCCGTTGCGCACGGACAAATGCCCCCGAAGCTTCTGGAGAAGATCATGCTTCGCTTCCTTAAGGGGGAGGTCGATGTCCTGGTGTGCACAACCATTGTTGAATCCGGCATTGATATTCCCAATGCCAATACATTGATCGTCAATAGGGCTGACCATTTCGGCTTGTCCGACCTTCACCAGCTGCGCGGACGTGTCGGCCGGTTCAATAAACAGGCGTATTCTTATTTTATCGTTCCGTCAAAAAAAATGCTGTCAACCCAAGCTCGATCACGTATCCAGGCCATCGAGAAATACAACGGCCTGGGTTCAGGGTTTCAGATCGCTTTCGAAGACCTGCAAATACGCGGAGCCGGAAATCTTCTCGGGGAAGAGCAAAGCGGCTGCATATCGGCGGTCGGATTCGACCTTTATTGCCGGCTTTTAAAAGAATCAATCGAACAACTCAAGAAAACGAAAGACCCACAACAAGAGGAAAAATAACATGACGCTTCACGCACGATGGACAACGACGATCTGTTTAGTAATGACATTCACCTTCGGCTGCTTTTCTTTAGGCTTCGCGGTCGAAGATGCCATCATCGCCGTCGTTAATGACGAACTGATCACCCTAAAGGACCTTAAAGATTACGCGCGATCGACCTATGCCGCTCTCGTCGCTGAGGAAATAAGCGAAAGCCAGATCCAAGCCATCATGGATGAGCTGGAAGAAGACGGGATCCATAAGCTCATTGAGGATAAACTGATATTGAGTAATGCTAACGAGACCGGACTGGAAGTCCGGGAAGAATTAGTGGCTGAGCGTATCGACGCCCTCACGGAGCGATACGGCTCGGAACAAAATCTGGTCAATGCCCTTGTTATGACCGGCGCTACCCTTACGGACCTAAGAAACAAGATCCGCGACGAAATGAAAATAAAATTTATCGTGGACCATCAAGTCAAGTCCAAAATCTATATTAACCCCCAGGAAGTTACCGACTATTACGAAAAAAATAAAGATCAATTCGGCCGGAAGGCGCGGGTCAACCTTGAATCGATCTTTATCGTTTATAAAAATGATAAATCCGCCGCATCCGCGAAAGCGAGCGATGCTTTAAAGCAAATTCAAGAGGGGGGCGATTTTAAAGAAGTCTCTGAAGCGTTTTCAGATGCCCCGTCCGTCGGTATCGTAGAACAAGGAGAGCTGTTGCCTCTTGTCGAGGAAACTGTCTTTAATTTGAAAATGGACGCCGTATCTTCCTTAGTAGAAACAGAGAGAGGCATCTACATTTTTAAGCTTATCGGAGAGTTCCCCGCCAAGATCCCCAGTCTCGAAGATATAAAGGAAACCGTCCACGATATACTGTATAAAAAGAAATTCAAGGATCATTTTATCAATTGGATCGAAAAATTGAAGAATAAAGCCTATATTGAGATCAAATGATCGCGCCGTATCCTCATCACAAATACCATCAATGGATCAGTAAACAATGACCACGCGAAAAAAGAATAAATACATCGGCATAACTTTAGGCGACCCTTCAGGCATAGGCCCGGAGGTCGTTGCCAAAGCGCTGGCTGATCCGGCGATCCGTAAACTCGGTTCATTTAAATTGATCGGCGATCATTGGGTTTACCGGAAATACTGTTTGAACAACTACCGGAATTGTTCATTTGTGGACCTCAAAAGTATTCAACCAAAACAATGGAAAATAGGAAAACCGAATCTTGCCAGCGCCAAGGCATCTTTAAACGCCCTCCAAGAGGGTGTTGACCTTTTAAAAAGCAAGGCAATCGACGGCCTTGTGACCGCACCGCTTTCCAAGGAGCCGATCAGCCGCATCCTGCCATCCTTTCAAGGACATACAGAATTCTTGGCCGATGCTTTTGGCATTAAAAATGTCGGCATGATGTTCGTCGCCGGCAAAGTGCGCACGATTATCGTTACACGTCACATTCCGCTGAACCAGGTTTGCAAAGCCGTCAACCCTGCCAATATCTACGACACGATCGACCTGACCCATCGGGCTCTTCGTAATCTGTTTAAGATCAAGAAACCTGTGATCGGCGTCTGCGGCGTCAATCCGCATGCCGGAGAGGAAGGGACCATGGGCCGAGAGGAGATCACAAAAGTTATTCCGGCGATCAAAAAAGCGCGGCGCCGGAAGATGAACGTTGAGGGCCCTTTTGCCGCCGACACGTTATTCTCGCCGGACATCGCCCATCACTATGACGCGATCGTCGCGATGTATCACGACCAAGGGCTCATCCCCGTTAAGACATTATGCTTTAAAGAACTTGTTAATCTAACGATCGGCCTGCCGTTTATCCGGACGTCTCCGGCGCACGGTACCGCTTTTAACATCGCCGGGGCGCACAAGGCGGATCCCTCATCGATGCACGCCGCCATCAAACTCGCGGTCGAGTTAATTTTATGAACCGACACGGCCAATTCCTTCCTAAAAAATCACTTGGGCAAAACTTTTTGATCAATCCCAATGTCGGTGAACGCATCATCACTTCCTGCGATCTTACGCCGACAGATATTATTTTAGAGATCGGGCCGGGCAAGGGGGCTTTAACCCATTCCCTTTCCTCGTGCGCAAAAAAAGTCATCGCTATTGAGAAAGATGACCATCTGGCCGCACAATTAAAGCGGACTTTCGCGAATACAAATGTCGAGGTCATCCACGGCGATATCCTCAAATATCCCTTTGATGGGCTGCCAAACAACACAAAGATCGTCGGCAACCTGCCTTATAACATCGCAACTCCGATCATTGAGAAAGTCCTGAATAACCGTCGGAAATTCAACGCATTTTACATGACCGTTCAACTCGAATACGGCCAGCGGATCGCAGCCCAACCTAACAGTAAAAGTTACGGGTCATTCAGCTGTTTCGTCCAGTATTATGCCGACACAAAAATATTGTTCAAGATAAAGAATTCATCATTCCAGCCTATCCCTAAAGTCCAATCGTGTTTCCTTCAACTCGACCTGTTAAAGGAGCCAAAGCACAAGGCCCAAGATGAAGAAGGCCTCTTTAGAATTATCCGCGCATGTTTTGGACAGCGTCGGAAGACTGTTCAAAACACTCTGTCAACGATCTTTCGCAAAGAAAGGACCGGAGAACTGCTTCAGGCGTTAGATATTGATCCGAAATTAAGGGCGGAAAACATCAGTCTTGAGAAATATGTGCAGATATCGAATATGGCCGTTAAGGAAGAGGCGAACGGAAGGAAGATATTTATTCAGTAGGGATCAGGGATTTTCCCAACCTTTGTATAACTGCTTTAGAAACCTGTCGCGATCGACCTCAAAGACATGTTGAAGGATCAGGTTCTGAACATCATCAGGGGTATCGTAAAAAGTAACTCCCATTTGCGAATGGTTATTCTCGATCTTGACCCAGAGAATATGAGCGTTTAGTTTGATCTTGACGCCTTCGGCCAACTCAACGATCACCTTGATCTTTTGATGCGGGGAAACATCGCCGGCACCCATAATACAAGCCCCGGCACAACTGATATCCTTGGTTTGGCCCTCATAAGGTTCTTTTTCCCCGTCTAAATGGTAGAGCACGGGATCATTAACTTCCCATCGTGGAAAATAGCGCATATCATTATCTTCAATTGTGTTGTAGTCTGGATCTCGGACACTCATGTCCATCTCCTGGCGTTCTAAACCATTTTACTGTTGTTCCTCGTCAAGAACAAAAATCCATCTATTATTATTAAATTAACACCGGAAATTATCCCCTGCAAGCAATAAATAAGAAACTTTCCCCTAATCCTTGACATCAAAGGAAGCCGATGATAGAACCATACATGTGGAAACTTACCAAAATTAAGGACTTTTGTGGAAAAACAGATCTACTATCATGACACCGATGCCGGAGGAGTGGTCTATTACGGCAGATATCTGAATTATTTAGAGGAAGCCCGTACGGAATTCCTTGAGCAACGGGGACTCGACCTTACGATCTTCCGCGAAAAGAAATTCCTTTACGCAGTGCGTCAATGCAACATCAGCTATGAAAG
>JAGLMJ010000077.1 GCA_023140095.1 Candidatus Omnitrophota bacterium
ATGGATCAGTTTGTTTATCTAAAATGGCCTGTAACTTCTCATTGATCTTTTCTCTTTGGGATAAGAGCTCGTCAAGCTCCATTTCCCCTAAGACGCTACGCAAAGTCGTTTGAGCCATCTGTGACGTGGCATATTGATAATTTTGGACTTCAACGGTCGCTTTCGTCGGGTCCATAACCCTAAAATAAGTAACCGCATTGACTTTAGCCGAAACATTATCTTTGGTAATGATATCTTGAGGCGGGACATCTAATGTGATCAGCCGGAGGCTGACAACGACCGCACGGTCAATGGGCCAGAACGCTAAAATAATCCCGGGGCCTTTCGGCTTCTCAAGAACACGCCCTAAACGGAAAATAACCGCGCGTTCATATTCGTTAAGGATTTTAACACTATTGAATAACCATACGATAAACAGGCCTAGAATAATCATTGGGGACATAACGATCTCCTTTCATTACTTCTTTTTGATTTTTACGGTTAATCCTTCCACTTCTTCAACAATAACCTCGTCACCTTTTCTAACGGCTTCATCACTGACCGCGTTCCACAACTCTCCGTGAACAAAGACCTTTCCCTTTTTCCCGGGTGCAAAATGCGTTTTTGCTTCTCCAATGCCTCCAATCAAGCCCTCTTGACCTCCATGGACCTTGGCGCGATGGGCGACGATAACCGAGCGCACAAGGAACAACGTGATCGCTGATGTTGTCAGTGAAAAAGCAATGATCGCTGATTTTGAAACACGCATGATCGGGTCCGTCGATTCAAAAAGAAGCATCGACCCCAGGATCATACACGTCAGGCCGCCTAATGTCAGCACACCGAATGTCGGCGTATACGCTTCAGTAATGAGAAGGATGAGTCCCAAAATGATCAGGGCCAGTCCGGCATAATTCGTCGGCAGTGTCTGCATGCTGTAAAAAGCGAGGATCAAGAATACGATCCCCAAAACACCGGGCACGCCAAAACCCGGATGGGTCACTTCAAATAATAATCCATAAAAACCGAGGATCATTAAAAAGTAGGCGATATTGGGATTCGCAAGGACATTGAAGAATTTCTGGCGTGAATCCATTTCAATGGATTCAATATAAGCGCCCTTTGTTTTTAATATGACTTCCTCGCCGTTGACCACAACGCCGCGGCCGTCCAACTGCTTAAGCAGGTCTTCATCGCTTTTCGCAAGAATCTCGACGACCCCCTTTTCAATCGCTTCCTCGGAGGTAATTGAAGCGCTCTTCGCAACGCTTTCAATAGCCCACTCAACGTTACGTCCTCTTTCTTTTGCAATCGCCTTGATAAAAGCGACCGTATCCTGCAGGAGTTTACTTTCCATCGGATTGTCGTCGGCCTTTAATTCTTCTTCCTCTTGTACTCCCTCCTCAACTAACTCCTCGCTCCCTCCTTTTTTTTCCTGCGTGATCTTTTTAGCCTTTCTTAGATCTTTAATAAGCTTTTTTAATTCATCCCAGTCGCCGGACCGTCGAGGCGCCGAGCCGCCCATCTGGACCGGATGCGCCGCACCGATATTGGTCGACGGCGCCATGGCGGCAACATGACTGGCATACGTGATAAATACACCTGCCGATCCCGCCCTCGATCCGCTGGGCGCGATATAAACAACGATCGGAACTTTCGAGGTCAGCATTTTCTTGACGATCATGCGCGTTGAACTCAGCAAGCCGCCGGGCGTATCCATTTTAATGATCAGACACTGCGCATTTTCTCGATAGGCCCGGTCAATCGCCTCAATGATATAGTCCGCCGTCACCGGATTGATCGTATCATCATCCAACTGAATCACCTGAACTTTATTCTCAGGGACAGAATAAGATGTTTGCAGGGGCAAAAGGAAAAATCCTGCGCAGATCAGGAAAGCACAGATTAAAGTTCGGATCAATTTCGATAATGGCATATTAGTTATTCCTCAGATAATGTGTTATCAACCGGACACCGGCTCCGGTCGCGCCAGGACCGAAATACATTCTCCCTTCACTTTCGTCAAAAGCCGTTCCGGCAATATCAAGATGGGCCCATGTTGTCCCGTCGGTAAACTGGTGCAGGAACTCCGCCGCCGTGATCGTTCCGGCCGATCCTTTGGGATATCCCAAATTGCGGATGTCCGCTATTTTTGATTTTACGGCATCCTTTAATTCCGGGTAGATCGGCAGCCGCCAGACCCGGTCATCCGTCTCGTTAGACGAACGCACCAAACCCCTCGAGAACTGATCATCAGTGGTCATCAATCCCGTATAATCATTGCCCAAAGCGACCACACACGAGCCGGTCAGTGTCGCAATATCAATGATCCGGGATGGTTTATAATTCTTAACAACATAAGAGATCGCATCAGCCAGAACCAGCCGCCCTTCGGCATCCGTGTTGGCAACCTCGACCGTCTTTCCCGAATAGCCGCAGATCACATCGCCGGGCTTATAAGCCCCCGGCCCGACCGCATTTTCCGCAAGGGCGCAAACGAAAAGGATATTTTTCTTCAAGTTAAGCGCGATCGCGTTTTTCAACGTTCCGATAACAGCAGCGGCCCCGCCCATATCCAACCGCATCGTTTCAATATGCCCTGATGCTTTTATATTCAGACCGCCCGTATCAAAGGTGATCCCCTTGCCAATAAAAGCGGTGTAATCCCCTTTTTTCGACAAGCCGTCATACTTAATAATGATCAGCTTCGGTTCCTTCTTACTGCCCTGATTTACGGCTAAGTGCAGCCCAAGCTTTTTGGCTTTCATTTCTTTTTTATTCAATATCTCCAAAGAAATGTTTTTCTCTCCCGCCACCAAATGGCGGATAACCTTTTCGATATAATCGGACGTCACGGTATCCGCATTATCATTGACCAGGTCGCGGGTGAAATTAACCCCCTCGCAAATTTGGATAACCTCTTCATAAACTTTTTTCTTTTGAGCGGCAATAAAGATCTTTTTATCCTTCATATCGATCGTCTTATTGTCTTTCTTCTTCGTTTGATATTTCCTCCATGCATACGTACCGATCAAAATGGATTCAACGACAGCTTTGACGATCTTGTCATCTTTAGGAAGAACGATCTCAAACTCTTGCGCCTTATTGAGCGAAGAGGATAATAGGGCTTTGCGGACGGTTATACGAAGCGCCGTAAGAGACAGATCTTTTGGATCTCCGATACCAACTAAAAGGGCAAGCGTATTGCTCAGTAACAGAGGGAAGATCTGCCCGTCTTCACCGGAAAACTGATCTGACCGGGCCAGGGCCGCAATCTGATCCGTTAATGCTTTATTTATAAATGAAAATGCTTTCTTCCTTGTTTGATCCTCATCAACTAATATGACCGTAACCGGTTTATCAAATTGGATGGATGTCCGAAATGTGATCACGCTTTTTCCTTTCTTGCTAGTACATTGTAACGGAAGTCTTTAAACAATAAGCCGGTACAAAAGCGTATTCCTAATTAATGTTACAATGTCCTAAGAGAGTAATTTTGAACTCTGGCCGCGCAGAGATATAAACATCAGCCCCGCCCCTCTATAGTATTAAGAACAATTACAATATTTAAAGATAAAGTCCATTATATTACGAACAGAATGGCATTACAAGGCATAAGAAAACCATATATTTAAGGGAAAACCGATGATGTCTTTGGAGGATTGTTGCGTATTATTGTTCGCCATACTTCTCATGAATACGGCGGATCTGAGGCAGTATCTTAAAAAAACAATCAACAACATGCGGGTCAAAATGGAAGCCGCTCTCTTTTTTGATCTCTGCAAGAGCATCCTCCCCCGGCCAGGCTTCCTTGTAGGGCCGCTTGCTCGTTAAGGCATCAAACACATCGCACAATCCGCATATCCGGCCAACTAAAGGAATATCCCCCCCTTTAAGCCCCTTCGGATAACCGGTTCCGTCCCATTTTTCATGGTGCGTCAAAGCAATTTCTTCCCCCATTTTCAAGAATTTTGAAGTGCTTCCGGACAATAACTCCGCTCCGATCGTCGTGTGCGTTTTCATAGTTCTCAGTTCTTCGGGATTTAATTTGCCGGGTTTTTGTAAAATACGGTCAGGAATGCCGATCTTACCGATATCATGCAGAGAACTGGCTGTTGAAATGATCTCACATTCTTCCGGACCGAATCCGACAGCTGCGGCAAGATGGTAAATATACAAACTCATCCTGGCCGTATGAATCCCCGTTTCTGAATCCCGGTATTCGACTGCCCGGCTTAACCGATGGATAGCGTCTATTTGGGATTGGTACAGCTGCTCCGTCCTCTCCTGAACCCTCCGCTCCAATAGACGATTCTGGTCGCGTATCTGCTTATGCAGCATGCGCACCTCAAGGAAATTGCGAATCCTCAAGAGCACTTCAATGCTGTCGTAGGGCTTCACAAGAAAATCCTTGGCCCCCGCTTCTAAAGCGGAAAATTGGATGACCCTGTTCCTCTCTTGGGAAATGACAAGGATCGGAAGATAATCTTCTTCTTCGGTTTCCTTCAATTGCTCCATGATCTTAAAGCCCTCCATATGCGGCATATGCAGATCGAGGATAAGAAGATCAGGTTTAATCCTATGATAAAGTTCCTGAACTTGGTAGGGGTCACGGGTGGCCTTAATGTTGGTATAACCGGCATCGGAGAGAACCTTAACAAGAATACGGACGCTTGTAGCTTCATCATCAACAATGAAAATTTTGGCATTGGCAAAAGGTTCTTTACGCATGAGTCTTTAAATTTTCCAATCATTCAGTTTCTCTAGAAATGAATGGTCCGTTTGATCGCTCTGGATCGGTGTTACAGTAATATAATTATTGTGTAACGCATTGCTGTCGATCGAATTGTCTTTTTTCGTTACCGGTATTTTCCCGGTCATCCAGTAATATTCTCTGCAACCGGGGTCCATTCGCTTACGGAAAACCTCGTGAATGGGAACCAGGCCTTGACGTGTCAGCTTAATGCCTTTGATCTGAGACATCTTTTTATTGGGAACATTAACGTTAAGAAAAGTTCCCTTCGGCATTTTTTCCTTCATGATAAACTTGGTCATCTTCGCGCTGATCTTCGCCGAATACGTAAAGTCCGGATTGACAAATGTCGCCAACGAAACGGCTAAAGACGGTATCCCCATTAAGGCCCCTTCCCGCGCGCCGGCAACCGTTCCCGAATAAAAAACACTGCATCCGTCATTAGGCCCCAGATTGATCCCGGAGACAACAACATCCGGCTTATGCTTTAAAAGCACCCCCACGGCAAACTTAACACAATCCGCCGGAGTACCGCTGATACCCGTGCCAAAATCACATCCTTTACGCTTAATTTTTTTATGCCAAATCGGATGCGCCAGCGTTATCGCATGCCCGATCGAACTCCTTTCGGAATCAGGGGCCACAACCGTGACTTTTCCTAATTTCTTAAGCTGTAAATAAAGCGCATAAATGCCTTCGGCATAGATCCCATCGTCATTCGTTAATAATATATGCATAGATGATAAGTCGTTTTTATACTGGTTCTTAATCAAAATTCCGTATCATTGCCTTATTAACGTTCAATGGTTTTGATTGAATATTAATGATTGCAATGCTTAATGTTGGTTTAATGAAATTCAACAGTTTAACCACCAGAAAATCTCATTAAGAACCAGTATAGG
>JAGLMJ010000078.1 GCA_023140095.1 Candidatus Omnitrophota bacterium
TGGTGATATTATGTTGATGCAATTTAAACCAAACTGCGTTACGTACTATACCAAGCAAATCACAATTACCAAAATACAAATGACCAAACTGTTTGGAATTTTGGTTATTGGAATTTATTTGTTATTTGTGATTTAAACACAGTATACCAGGAGTTATTATGGCACATCCAAAAAGACAACATTCGCGCCAACGGCAACGCAAGCGCCGGACACATCAGGGAGCGGCCGTTCCGAACTTTGCGGCTTGTTCGCAATGTCAAAAACCGATCATTCCTCATCGCGTATGCCCGTTCTGCGGGTATTACAAAGGACAACCGATCGTCGAGATTAAAACAAAAGAAACAGCGGGAAAAGAATAGTCATCAGGCAAACAGAATACGAAGCCTATTGTTTTTGTGAGGGGCCAATAGGCGAAGAGCGCCCGTAAGGAGTTTACTTAGTGAAGATCGTTGTTGATGCTATGGGCGGTGATTACGCGCCGGAATCGATTGTTGCCGGCGCTGTCGAAGCTGTCAAAGAATTCGATGTGAATGTTGCTCTCGTCGGTATTGAGGAGAAGGTTCGCGCAGAGCTTGAAAAACACGAATATCTTCAAGACCGTATTGAGATCATTCATGCGCCGACGACCGTCGAGATGCATGAACCCGCCACGGTCAGCCTTCGCGGCAAGAAAGATTCTTCGATCGCGATCGGCATTAATCTTTTAAAAGAAGACGGCTTTGACGCGTTTGTCAGCGCCGGAAATACCGGGGCTGTTGTTGCGGCCTCGACGATCAATCTCGGCATGTTAAGCGGCGTCGAGCGTCCTGCCATCGGGCTTGTTATTCCGACGTTGAAGAAAATCACCTTTCTTATCGATGTGGGGGCGAATACCGATCCCAAGCCGCAGCATCTCTTCCAGTCGGCGCTGATGGCGCAGGTTTATGCCAAAGAAGTTTTAGGCATTGATGATCCGAAGGTCGGGCTTCTGAATATCGGCGAGGAAGCCGGCAAGGGGAGCGGGTTTGCCAAGGAAACGTATAAAATGATGGAAGAGCGTGTCGGTCATTTTAACGGGAACGTTGAAGCCAGCGCTATTTTCGAAGGGGAAAATGATTGCATCATTTGTGACGGGGTTATGGGAAATATCGTGATCAAGATCTCGCAGGGGCTGATGGAATCCGCCGCCGCGTTACTGCGCCGTGAGATCAGTAAAAGTCCGGTCGCGTTGTTTGGCGCGTTCCTTATGAAATCCCGGCTGAATCACATAAAGAAACTTGCGGATTATACGGAATATGGCGGCGCGCCGCTTCTTGGCGTTAACGGAATTGTCATGATCAGCCACGGGCGGTCAAACCCTAAGGCCATCAAGAATGCGATCCGGGCGGCCATCCGTGAAATTGAACATGATATTTTGCATGTAATGACGGAAAAAATTTCACGCACCATTATTTAAAAATAGGAAGGAACTATATACATGGGCAACGTTGGGATTATCGGTTTAGGGCATTATCTGCCCGAGCGCAAATTGACGAATTTTGACCTTGAGAAAATGGTGGATACGACCAATGAATGGATCATTACGCGCACGGGGATCAATGAGCGGCGTGTCGCCGGGACCCATGAGCGAAACAGTCACCTGGCCACCAAGGCAGCCCGCCAGGCATTAAAGAACGCGAAGCTCGACCCGCATAAAGTGGAGTTGATCATTGTGGCGACGATAAGCCCGGATACCGGCTTTCCTTCTGTTGCATGCCTCGTCCAAAAAGCTATTCATGCCCGTCACGCGGCGGCCTTTGATGTCGGGGCGGCCTGTTCGGGATATCTTTACGGCATAACGGCGGCCAAACAGTTCATTCAAAGCGGCATGTTCAAGAACGCTCTTGTTATTGCCTCCGAGAAAATTACGCCGTTTATGGATTGGAATGACCGCAGCACCTGCGTTCTCTTCGGGGACGGTGCCGGGGCGTGCGTTTTAGCGCCGGTAAGAGGTAAGCGGGGAATTCTTTCGGAGTATCTCCATGCGGAAGGACATTTTGGCGAACTGATGCAGATTGTCGCTAAAGACAGGAAAGCGCTCGACCAGAAAGAAACAACGATGGACTTGCCGCGTATTTCCATGCTGGGCAAGGAACTTTTTAAGGTTGCGGTGAACTCGATGGCCAACGCGGCATTGATCGCGATCAAAAAAGCCAAATTAAAACTTGCCGATATTGATTATATGGTGCCCCATCAGGCGAATGACCGGATCATCAGCGCGGTCGCGAAAAAGTTAAAGATCCCGAAGGAAAAGATTTTTGTCAATATTAATAAATACGGCAATATGTCTTCCGCCTCGACGGCCGTCGCGCTTTATGAAGCGGTCGACCAGGGAAAGGTCAAACGCGGCAGCAATGTTGTGCTGGTGACGTTCGGCGCCGGCCTCGTGAGCGCGGCGAATGTCATTAGATTTTAAGTGAGGCTGGCGTGACAAAAATTGCTTACATCTTTCCCGGCCAGGGCGCTCAGGCCGTCGGCATGGGAAAAGAGTTTTACGATACTTCCGTCGAGGCCCAAGAGGTTTTCGACCGGGCCGATCAATTGATCGACGGGTTAACGGACGTTATCTTCAGCGGGCCGCGGGAAAAGCTCACCTCGACGGCATACTGCCAGCCCGCGATCTTTACCTACAGCATTGCCGCTCTCCACGCTTTTCGATTACATCCTAAATTTCAGAATGTCGAACCTCAATTTGCCTGCGGGCTCAGTTTAGGCGAATGCACGGCGGTCGCCGCCGCGGGAGCGCTTGACTTCGCGGAGGCGCTGAAGCTTGTCGAGCGCAGGTCCGCTTTTATGGAAGAGGCGACCCGGTTGCGGAAGGGGGCTATGACGGCGGTGATCGGTTTTGACCGTGACAAGTTGGTCCGAATTTGCGCGGAAACCGGAGCGCAAATCGCTAATTTCAATTCGTCCGAGCAGATCGTCATCACGGGCGATGCCGGGAAGGTCGCGCGAGCCTCGAAGATCATCGAAGATCAGGGCGCGAAGCGCGTGATCCCGCTGGACGTCAGCGGCGCGTTCCATTCGAGCCTCATGGAATCGGCAGTGCCGAAATTCGAAGAGGCTCTTAAAGGCGCCGCGTTTCAGGCGCCGGCGTTCCCGGTCGTCAGCAATGTCGATGGGAAACCGGCGGATCAACCGGATGACATTCGCGGCAACCTGGCCCGCCAGATCACCTCATCTGTCCAATGGGTCGATTCCATTCAATATATCGCCGGCCAGGGAGTTACCGATTTCATCGAGATCGGCCCGGGTAATGTCCTCAAAGGCCTGATTCGCAAGATCGATCCCGAATTAAGGGTTCATAATATCAAAACACCCGAAGATATTGGCCGTTTGCCTTTCTGAAATAGCATCTTATTTGCCCCAAATTGCCTCAAATCTTCCCAAATTTAATCCCCAAATTTAATTTGCCTCTTTCTGATATGTATGGTATATATAATATGTATCTGGGCACGATGCTGTGCCTACTAAAAATCTGAAATTTCATTCCTTGAATTTTATTCATGCCACGGAGGGAATCAAGGGTTGAAGCGGATAGCATTAATATTCGTTCACCCGGGAGGTTCTTATGCGTGGCTTTTTTATTGTCTCACAAAAAAATATATTCTATCGCTGTTTGTCCGGCCTGGTTGTCTTTGTATTAACCTTTTCGCTTATATTCAGCCCGACAGCGGGTTATGCCCAGAGTATCTTTACCCTGAGCGGAGTCGAAGGGCTCAATCTTCCCGTTCCGGGAACGATGATACATCTAAGCCCTGCGTTTGCGCCGGTACTTTTAAAGGGCATGACCATCCATCCGAATGACCCCCTCAAGTTTGACTTTATTATCGATAGCGGCAACACCTATTTTACCATTGATGAAATAAAAAAAGAGACCGAACGGCTTGTTAAATATTTTCTCGCCTCCATGACCGTTCCCAAAGACGATTTATGGGTCAATCTTTCTCCTTATGAAAACGACCGTATCATCCCGGATGAATTGGGAAAAACGGAGTTAGGCCGCGACATGCTCGCACAGGATTATATCTTGAAGCAATTAACCGCATCCCTGATGTATCCGGAAAAGGAATTAGGAGAAAAATTCTGGGATAAAGTTTATCAAAAGGCTGAAGAACAATTCGGGACTTCTGAAATCCCTGTGAACACGTTTAATAAGGTATGGATCCTGCCGGAGAATGCAACCGTTTATGAGCATGAGCAGACGGTCTATGTGGTTGACGCGAAGTTGAAGGTGATGTTGGATTCGGATTACCTGGCCATGGATTTTCATCAAAAATCCACAGACAGGTCCCGGGGATCCTTGCAGGATGACACGTCAGAGATGAGTGAATCGATTATCCGCGAAATCATCATTCCCGAGATTGAGCGCGAAGTCAACGAAGGCGAGCATTTTGCCACGCTGCGCCAGATTTACCATTCCCTGATCCTTGCAAAATGGTATAAGGAAACCATCAAGAACAGTTTGCTCTCGCAAGTCTATGTCGACCAAAACAAGATCGCCGGCGTCGATGTTGACGATAAGACCATCAAGGATCAGATCTATGCCCGGTATATGGAGGCCTACAAAAAGGGTGTGTTCAATTATATCAAGGAAGACTACGACCAGCTAAGCCAGGAAATGATCCCAAGGAAGTATTTCTCAGGCGGTATTGAGGAATTAACCAATGTGTCTCTGAAGCGTACAAACAGCCCTGTCGTTGATTCAAAGAATTTGAAATACCGCATGAAAGTCGGCGTCTCGCCGACGGGCAACAAGGAAGGCATGCTCTCGAAACTGACAAGAATGGCTCGAACAGCTACCATCACCGCCCTCATCTCCGCGCTGACGTATGCGGGGGGAGGGTATGATGCGCTTGCACAGGAAGATAACACCGAAGTTCCTCAAACCCAAAAAGCTCTGTTAACAACTACTGTATCGGTTGACAATGAAGCTAAGGCGAAAGATTTTGTTATGGCTGCATATAATGGCGATATCAGCAAGGTGCAAGCATTACTACAATCAGGGATAGGTGTAGATGCAAAATATAATGGCTTCACAGCATTGATGATATCAGCAGAAAAAGGCTATACTGAGATTGTTAAGGCTTTGCTTAATAAAGGCGCTGATGTAAATATTAAGAGCAGTGCTGGTTGGACAGCGTTGATTATAGCAGCACAAAAGGGTCATGCTAAGATTGTTGAGGCTTTACTTGATAAAAGCACAAATGTTGATGCTAGAGATAAATATGGTTTGACAGCTCTAGATGCTGCAAAAGAAGGAAAACATAACGACATCATAGAGATTTTATTAGAAGCAAAAGCGAAGGTGCAAGTTGAACAAGGAAGTCAAATCACACAAAATACTCAGATTGATAAAGATATTGCCGAGTTCAAAAGTTACTTAAAAAATAAAAGCCTTTATGTGCAGATCAATGGCA
>JAGLMJ010000079.1 GCA_023140095.1 Candidatus Omnitrophota bacterium
CCGATGATATCTTCGAGGTCTTAGACCTTCAAGATGACCTGCAATCCCGTTATACGGGCGGCACAGTCCTTCATGGATTTGTCGGCGAGAAGATCGATAATATTGAAGGGCTGAAATCCATGATCCGCATGATCTGCACCCGCTACAAGCTGCCTTATTTTACCATCACGCCGACGTTTAGCGTCTGCCCAAGTTGCGGATATATTGCCGGAGAGCACCACACGTGTTCGAAATGTGAAAGCGCTTGTGAGGTCTATTCCCGGGTTGTCGGGTATCTGAGGCCCATCCAGCAGTGGAACAATGGTAAAAAAGCGGAGTTTGACATCCGTAAGACTTACAAGGTTCAACAAGAAACTTGCGCGTGTTCCACAAACAAAGAGAAAGAGGTTGTTTGCCAGGCTTAGGGCAAAGTCTATCACTGAATTTTAAATGATAAAACAGGAAGGTTTCGTACTTCGTATATCGTACATCGCATTTTATATAAGAAATTCATTATGATGCAAAATATACGATGTACGAAATACGGTATGAAGATCGGTGGATTATTAAAATTCTCTCTTATTGATTACCCCGGGAAAATGGCGGCGGTTATTTTCACCCAAGGATGCAATTTCCGCTGTCCGTATTGCCACAATTCCGAACTGGTCAATCCGGAGAGTTTTCGTGACCCTATTGCGGAGAATGAAGTCCTGGATTTTCTCGAAAAACGTATCGGCCAGATCGAAGGTTTAGTCGTTACAGGAGGGGAACCGACTTTACAAAAAGATCTGATCGACTTCCTCAAAAAGGTCAAACACATAGGCTATCCGGTTAAATTAGATACTAACGGAAGCCATCCGGATGTATTAAGAGATATCCTGCGGCTTAATTTGGTCGATTACATCGCCATGGACATTAAAGCGCCTTTGGAAAAATACTCTCAGCTGACCTCTCTGGTGGATTGCGCCCAACGCGTTCAAGAAAGTATTGGTATTATCCTGGGCTCGCAAGTGGCCCATGAATTCCGCACCACCCTTGCCGCGCCGGTTGTCCCGGCCGAAGACCTTCCTAAGATGGTTTCCCTCATTGAAGGCACAAAGAAGTATCGGTTGCAAAGATTTATCCCCCGTGATAACATTCTGGATAAAGAATTATTTGAAGGATCCCCGGAGAACTTCTCGGAAGAGGACGTTGCCAAATTTCAGAGCATATGGGGAATAGGCGGCAACTAAGGGTCTCACACTAAATAGTTTTCCAAGAACCGCTTATGATTCCCCCTTGCCGCTCAACCTATGCCGGGATTACTTTCTGGAAGTATTTTTGGGCGGAAAAGCGCCTTTTTGAAGGATTTCTGGAGGGGGTATTTGCCTTTTGCCCCTTTCAGGTGATAGTGATAGAATAAAGATATCAGAAACCTCTTAATATTAAGCGGTTTATTATGATATTAAAGATCAAGGTTACTTAAGGCTAAAGTTAGAATGGAACGTCGTCAGAAAAAGAAAATAAACGATTATAAACGAATAACCTTGCGTTATTTTGTTACGCTCTTCCTGCCTGTATGGCTCCTCGGATGCTTTATTCTCTGGCTCTTTTTTTATTCCGAGTCCCAAAAGAGCCGTAAATCCTTAGAGGTAAGCATTGCACATACGCTCGACCTTCAAAAGGAAAGTATTATTCTTGATTTTGTTTCTATTGTTTCCGACTTGAATTTTTTATCCAGAACGGTCGAATTATCCGGTTTCTGCGAGCGATTTGACCCTTTGATAAAAGAAAAATTAGACAGAGGAATGGTTGTTTTTCTGAAAGCAAAAGGGTTTTATGACCGGATTGCGATCATAAATGCTTCAGGAAAAGAAATTATGAGTACGGATTACAGAGAAGGAACGGCCTACATTACGCCTGATGACCATCTTCGAGATAGGTCAAAGGAATATTATTTTCAGGAAATTTCCCGCATGGCTCCTGATGAATTGTATATCTCACCGTTTGATCTGAAGACCGAGCATGGAGAGATCCAAGAACCCTATGAGCCTATGATCCGATTGGGGACCCCGCTGGTTGACCGCGATGGAGAAAAAAAAGGTATTATTGTTATAAATTATCTCGGTAAGAAAGTGATCAATCGCCTTAAGAAGATCGCTTCTGATCAAATAGGGGATTTTATGTTCTTAAATCGGAACAGCTATTGGATGAAGGGGCGAACTTCCGAGGAGGAATGGGGTTTCATGTTTGAAGGCCGGCAAGATCGGACCTTTCGTTACTTGTATCCCGAAGAATGGAAAAAGATCGCGCAGAGGGCGGCCGGGAAGATGGTTACCGCGAACGGTCTCTTTTCGTACGCGACTGTTTTTCCTTTTAGAGAGATGCGGCTTCGTACCGATCCGGGCAATAGACGGTTTTTGTTTTCTGACCGGGTTACAGAGAAATCCTATTATTGGAAGTTAGCGATACATGTTCCACCGGCCGTCTTGGAGGAATCTTCCCACCGGATGTTCAATCAATTTCGTTTTATCTTCTTTATGATGACCTGTTCTTTGCTGGCCAGCTATATTTTCCTTATATGCGCGCAGTATTACCGCCGGTGCAATACGAGTTTGAATCTTGAGAAGTCTAAAATGGACCAGATCTTTAGCTATGGAGAGAAGATCAGGATGATCACTAACTTAAATACGTTGATCGATTTTATCATCAAGCAGGCGTCTTTGATCTTGGAATCAGAAAGGTGCTCCTTGATGCTTCTCGATGAAGAGACGGGCGAGCTGTGCATCAGGGGGGCCATTGGTCTGCGTTATGATATCATCAAGCAAAGTAAGGTTACTCTGGGGGAAGGCATTGCCGGATTAGTGGCCGAAGAGGGCAAGCCTTTGTTGGTTGAGGTTATCGACGAGGATAAGCGCATTGCCAAGAAAAACGCCCCTTACTATCGAAGCAAGTCATTTTTAAGCGTGCCGGTCAAGTTGGACCATAAACTCATCGGCGTCGTTAATGTTACGGATAAAAAAGACAAAAAGAACCCGGTCTACACCGAGCTCGACCTGAAGATCTTATTGGCGATTGTCCGGCAGGCGGCGGTTGCCATCGAGAACGCGCAACTATCCAAAGAATTGAAATACCTGACCATAACAGACCCGCTTACGCATCTTTACAATTACCGTCATTTAATGGAGTGCCTGGCCTATGAGATCAAGAGGTTTAAACGCTTCCGCCGGCCTTTGTGTTTGCTTATCATCGATGTCGATGATTTTAAGGAGTACAACGATACCTACAGCCAGGCCGAAGGGAATATTTTGCTTAAAAAGGTCGGGGACATATTGACGGAAAACCTGCGCGAAGTGGATATTATCTGCCGTTATGCGGGTGATGAGTTTGTCGTGATCCTGCCGGACACGGATGTCGACAAGGTTAAAACAATTGCCGAGAAAGTCCGGAAAACGGTCGAGACGACGGAATTCAAAAAACTAATGACCGTCAGCATGGGGATCGCAAAAAGTTCTAAGGATATGAACCGGCACGATCTGATCTTAAAAGCGGATGCGGCCCTGCACAAGGCCAAAAAAGATGGAAAAAATAGAGTGTTCTGTCAGGATAAATAGAAATAATGGAGAGGGTATATGATCGAATTTGAAGAGACCGGAAATTTTAAAAAGCCGACGTATATCGCAAGGGAGAAAGAACTTAATCTGGCGCACCCTGAGTCCCAGCATATGTTCCGCCGTCTTGTGGAAAGAGGGCATATCAGTATTTTTATAGCCGACATTAAGGGATATTTGTTCTATGTCAATCATGCCTTTGTTGGCATGCTAGGTTTTGAAACGAAGGATGATATTCTGGGAACTAATTTGGCGGATATGATATTTCAGGATTCTGGGAAACGGGCAGAGTTCCTGAGAAAGATAAATAAAACAGGATTTGTCCGGGATTACAGGGTTGAAATGATCCGCAGTGATCATGTTTCGGTCATTTTGTCGGTTACGAGCAATCTTGTCGAGAACGATAAAGGGGTCGTGATCGGCATTGAAGGGATTGTGCATAATGTGACACGGAGGAATCAGTTGGAAGAAGACTTGATGACGGAGAAGAAAAAGCTGGAACAGCTTTTAGAATTTGATGAGGCCGTTAGCCCTATTAAAGATTTTGACGAACTGGCTGAGTGTGTTGTTGAGCGCACAGCAAAGATCCTGGAAGTCATGAAATGTTCGCTGATGGTCCTTGGTGATGAAACGGGCACATTGTCGATTGCGGTCGCGCGGGGATTAAGCGATGAAGTTGTCAAGGAGGCGAAGGTTAAACTCGGGGAGATGATTGCCGGGGTTGTTGCCAAGGATGGCCAGCCCTTGCTGGTCAGGAATATTGAATACGACCGGAAATTTCAAAGGGCGAACAGGCCGACGTACCTCGGCAGATCGTTCATGATCGCTCCGATCACATTAGGCGAGAAGGTCGTCGGGGTGATCAATGTTTCCGATAAGATATTAAAGAAGGGGATGAACAGCAACGTGCCGCCGAACTATGAACAGGCCTTCGGGGATGTCGATTTGAAGATTCTTTGTTCTATTTCCCGTGAAGTTTCAACGGCCTTTGAAAATATTCAACTTTACGAACAGTTAAACTCTCTTGCGGTTACCGACCCTCTGACCCATATTTATAATTACCGCCAGTTCTCCAAAAGCCTGGATTATGAGATCAAGCGATGCCAGCGCAAAAATATTCCTCTTTGTGTTATTATGATTGATATCGATGATTTTAAATCGTATAATGACGCGTTCGGGCACCCCGAAGGGAATTCTCTGCTTAAGAATCTCGGCCGGATCTTCCGGGATCAACTTAGAGAAGTGGATATCGTCTGCCGTTATGCCGGAGATGAATTTGCGGTCATCTTACCCGACACGGATATTGAAGGAGCAGAAAGGGCAGCACAAAAAGTTCAGAATGCTGTCGGGCGATTTTCTTTTAGAAAAAAAGTGACCCTGAGTATCGGTGCCGCCGGTTATGTTGACGGCATTACGCAATACCGGTTAATTCAAAACGCGGATAAGGCCTTGTATCAGGCCAAACGGGATGGAAAGAACCGTATTTGCGTTTCACAATAAAGATAAAAACTTTTTTAAAAAATATTCCGGATCTCAGCAAGATGCATGGCTGAGATCTTTTCAAAAAAATCGTTATGACATTACCATTTCCCAATCATCCTCTTCATAGCCTGCTAGGGCAACGGATCATAATCCTCGACGGCGCGTTGGGGACCATGATCCAGCGCTATAAACTCGACGAGGCGGCTTACCGCGGCAGCCAATTTCAGGACCACAACGTCGA
>JAGLMJ010000008.1 GCA_023140095.1 Candidatus Omnitrophota bacterium
TCTTTGCAGCCGTCGCGAAACGTTTGAATGATCAAAGACTGGAATTAGTCGATTCAACTTTCCTGCTTAAAGAATATCTTGCCCCAAAAGGAACGATCACTCGACGAGGACCGACATTAAGTGAGCTAGAGGACATTGCTTTTGGAACGACGATCGCAAAAGAAATGGGAGGCATTGACGTCGGGCAGACGGTTGTCGTCAAGGATAAAGCCATCGTTGCTATTGAGGCCATGGAAGGAACAGATCGTACTATTTTTCGTGGTGGAAGAATAGCCCAAAACGGAGCTGTTGTTGTCAAAATGAGTAAACCCAACCAAGATGTTCGCTTTGATGTTCCCGTGATCGGCCCGCGTACCATTAGGACCATGGTGAAATCCAAAGCAAAATGTCTCGGGATCGAGGCAGAAAAAACCCTTATTATCGACCGGGATAAGTGTGTCAAGCTTGCCAATATGGCGGATATTTGCATTGTTGGCGCCTAGAATAATATCATTTTCTCTCCAAATTTCTGTAATTTTTCATCAATACGAATTTCTTGCGGCTATTTTTCGGCGAAGCAAATGGCTGTCTTTTGATTGACACCTCGAGGCTTTTTTTATATAATCTATCTATCTTTATTAATATAAGTATTAAAAAGGATGTTTATTTTTATGGAAGTTGATGAAATTAGAAGAGTTAGGTTAGATAAACTCAAGAAGTTAAAAGACCATGGGATTGCTCCTTATGGTATGCGTTTCGACCGGACCAGTTCAATTTCTGATGTTCTGCAAAGTTTTGGAGAGGAAAAAGAGGTGACCATTGCGGGACGCCTTATGGCAAGCCGCAGCCACGGGAAAGTTATATTTGCCGATTTAGAAGATCAAAGCGGCAAAATTCAGCTTTTTATCAAAGTCCAGCAGGTAACGGCCAATGGATTTGAAATTGTTAAAGCATTGGATATCGGCGATATCATCGGGATCAAAGGAACATTATTCATTACGAAAACAGGACAGCAAAGCGTCCGTGTTGCCGAAATAACAGTTCTTTCCAAATCGCTTTTGTCTCTACCGGAGAAATGGCATGGCTTAAAGGATGTTGAGATCCGCTATCGGCAGCGATATGTCGACCTGATCGCTAACAAAGAAGTCAAAGAGATCTTCATTAAGCGCAGCAAGATCGTTACGTATATACGCGCCTTTTTAGATAAGCTAGGATTTCTGGAAGTTGAAACGCCGATGCTTCAGCCAATGGCCGGCGGCGCGCGCGGCCGTCCTTTTAAAAGCCAGCATAATGCCTATGACATGGATGTATTCCTGCGGATCGCGCCGGAGCTGTATTTAAAACGGCTTCTTGTCGGCGGGCTCGAACGTGTCTATGAGATCAACCGCAATTTTCGCAACGAGGGGGTTTCCACCCGTCATAACCCTGAGTTTACCATGCTCGAGGTCTATCAGGCTTACGGAGACTATGAGGATATGATGAAACTGACCGAAGATCTCGTCAGCAGTTTAGCGAAAGAGATTGCCGGGTCCTACAAGGTCAACTACCAGGGAAAAGAGATCGATTTTTCTCCGCCGTGGGAGCGAAGGTCCTTTGCGCAGGTTGTTAAGGATAAGTTTGATATCAATCCTGAAGATGACGCAAAGACGATGCTGGATAAGGTTAAGGCGCATAAAAACCAGAAGGTCAAGATTGATACGCTGACGCGCTCGGCTGTTATGAAGATCGTGGAAGATATGCTCGAGGAGGAGGAGATCATCAATCCCGTATTCTTTACGGATTATTTTACGTTTCTCTGCCCGCTGGCGAAGACGTCGCCGGAGAACAAAGCGATCTCCCAGCGTTTTGAGGTGTTCATATCCGGAATGGAGGTTGGCAACGCCTATTCCGAGCTTAATGACGCTCAAGAACAACGGCAGCGCCTGCAGGAAGACCTGGATGATGATGTGGAAACAGGCAACCGTTGTGTCGATGAGGATTTCTTGAATGCCCTGGAATATGGGATGCCGCCGGCCGGCGGTTTGGGGATCGGTATTGACCGGCTTGTTATGATCTTGACGAATGCCCCGTCGATCCGGGACGTGATCTTGTTCCCGTTAATGAAACCGTTAGAAAAAAGGGAATAGGGTCATAGAAGATAATCTTAATTTTTAGAAACTCGGCACCTATCCTCTAAATGCTAAATTTATGAATTACGAAAACTGGATCACTTATCGTTATTTGACAGCAAGCAAGGGGAGGTTTCTTTCGTTCCTTAATTTAATTTCCGTTGCCGGTGTAGCCATCGGGGTCATGGCCTTGATCGTTGTAACCGGGATCATGACTGGTTTCGGCAACAATCTGCGCGAAAAGATCATCGGAACGACGCCGCATGTGATGATCGAAAAAGAGACCGGCATTGGCAGTTTCCATGAACTCCGCCAACGGGTCAATGCCATTGAAGGGATCGAGGATTCATCGGCCTATATCCAAGGGAACGTTTTTCTTGAAAGCGCCGATGGTCAGGCAACGGGGATCTTCATGCGGGGGATCTTTCCTGAAACAGAAGCCCGGGTGACTAAGGTCGATCAGTATTTGGTTAAAGGAACATTGGAAGATCTTGCAGGCGACAAGGTCTTTATTGGAATCAAATTAGCCCGTTACTTTGGATATCGTCTTGGCGATACCATTACGGTGATCTCTCCGGGTTCGGGTGTTTCCGGCCAGGGCTGGCGGTACCAGTTAAAGGTTGCCGGGATCTTCAAGACGGGGATGGCAGATTATGACCTGAACTTGGTTCTCGTGCATCTTCCTAAAGCTCAGGCTATTTTTGGTTTGGACGAAAATATCGCAACTGGACTTGGCGTCAAACTCAAAGATTCGTATAAAGCCAGAAAGATGAAAGATTCTATTTACGGAGTTATTGGACGCGGATTCTTAATAAAAACATGGATCGATATTAACCGCGGTCTTTTTGAAGCTTTGTTTCTTGAGAAATGGGGTCTGTTCATTATCTTGTCGTTAATGGTCATAGTGGCCTCGTTCAATATTATTAGCACATTGATCGTAACAGTAACGAGCAAGATCCATGATATCGGTATTCTGCAGTCGATCGGCGTGCCGAAGCACGTGATCAGAAGGATATTTACCAAACAGGGGGTTTTTATCGGCGCGTTAGGAACGCTCTGGGGATTGGCCGGCGGGGTCGGATTAAGTTATATTCTCAAGACGTACGTCAAGGTTCCTCAGGAAATTTATTCTACCGATCATGTTCCGGTCGAGTTGCAGCCAGGGGATATTGCGATCATTGTGGGAGCGGCATTAATGATCAGTTACCTGGCGACCATTTACCCGGCGGCGAAAGCGGCAAACCTTCAGCCGGTAGAGGCCCTGCGGTATGAATAGAAATAGATGTGTGATTCTCGAAGCATCGAATATTAATAAATCTTACTTTTGCACTAACAACGCGCTGCATGTTCTTAAAGGAATTGATCTAAAGATTGGGGAAGGTGAGATTGTTTCGGTCGTCGGGCCTTCCGGAGCCGGAAAATCGACGCTCTTGCATGTCCTCGGCGGTTTAGACCGGCCCGATCAAGGTACGGTCCATCTTGAAGGGGGAAACATATACGACTTGAAGGATGCGGCACGGGCAAAGATACGCAATAGCAAAGTCGGCTTTGTCTTTCAGTTCTATCATCTGCTTCCGGAGTTTACGGCTTTGGAGAATGTTCTGCTGCCGGCGATGATCCAAATGCGGAAAGGCGCCAAGAAGCAATTTGAAGGACAAGGATTGGATATTCTTGATAAAGTTGGATTGAAAGAGAGAGTCCATCATAAGCCGTATCAATTGTCGGGAGGCGAACAGCAACGGGTGGCCATTGCCCGGGCGCTGATCAATAAGCCCCGGATCGTTTTCTGTGATGAACCAACGGGCAACCTCGACTCTGAAAGCGGGGAAGGGATCATCCATTTATTAATGGATTTAAACAAAAAGAATAATCAAACACTTGTGATCGTGACGCATGATGAACATATTGCAGAGCGTTCCAATCGAACGATCCATATCAGAGACGGAGAATTGATTTCGGAGACGATCACCCGCTAGTTCTTTCGTTTTACGCAAATATAGTATTCGCAAAACAAATTCGTTAGTTTTGAAGGAGGCCTTTTCGTCTAAAGATAAAGTTTGAAAAGTTACGGATTTATATTGCGAATACTATAGTTTCTGAACGTGATCGGTGATAATTGATAGAAAAAAGTGGGGGTATAATGAAAATTTATTTAAATGGAAAATTTGTGAGCAAAAAAGAAGCAACCGTGTCCGTGTTTGATCATGGGTTTCTCTACGGAGATGGCGCTTTTGAGGGGATCCGTTCTTATAAGAGCCTTGTGTTCAAATTAAAGGAACATATTGACCGCCTCTATGAAACAGCGCATACGCTTATGATCAAGATCCCTCTTACCAGAAAACAAATGATCAAGGCTGTTGTCGATACGCTCAAGGTCAATAAACTCAAGGATGCGTATATTCGTGTTATTGTGACGCGCGGGGAAGGTGATCTTGGGTTAGACCCAAAGAAATGTTTTGGTACGCCTGGCGTTATTATTATCGCCGATAAGATCGCGCTGTATCCTAAAGAACTCTATAACAAGGGTATGGAGATTATCACGGTGCCGACCGTGCGCAATAATCCCGAGGCGCTCAATCCCCAATTAAAATCGTTAAACTATCTTAACAATATTCTGGCGAAGATCGAGGCTGGCAATTCGGGATATTGTGAAGCTATTATGCTTGACCATCAGGGCTATGTGGCTGAGTGTACAGGCGATAATATTTTTATTGTGAAGAACGGTATTCTATTGACGCCGAGCCAGGGCCGGCTCAAAGGCATTACGCGGGATGTTGTTCTGGCTTTGGCGGCAAGGACTAAAACCAAGACAGAGGAGCGCTTGATCACGCGCCACGAAGTTTATACGGCGGATGAATGTTTTTTGACCGGAACGGCGGCAGAGATCATTCCTGTTGTGAAAGTTGATGGTAGGACAATAGGTCACGGAGCGCCCGGCGCAATGACGAAGAAGATGATCAAGATGTTTAAAACCGAAACGACGAAAGACGGGGTCAAATATTAATTTTGTAACCCGGCGCATAAGGAAAACCTGATATGCAATGTGATATTTGTTCAAAGAAAAAAGCAACGGTCCATCTGACGGAAATTGTCGACGATCAAATGTCAGAGATGCATCTTTGCGAGGAGTGCGCGCGGCAAAAAAGCGTGCAGATGGAGCAGCAGTTCGGTTTGGCAGACCTGCTTGCGGGCCTGGCGGATTTTGGAAAGCCGGTGAAGGAAGAAGCGCAGGAAAGCATTAAATGCTCGAATTGTGGAATGACCTATGATGAATTCAGGAAATTCGGCCGTCTAGGGTGCGGTCAATGTTACGAATCTTTTAAGATGCACTTGAGCACACTTCTTAAGAAAGTTCATGGCTCCAACCATCATTTGGGCAAATCACCGGCGAAGATCCCTCAATCTGAGAAGAAAAAGATCGAGAATTTTCAGGAACTAAAAATACAGTTGCAGCAAGCCATTCAAAGGGAAGACTTTGAACGGGCGGCAGAGATCCGGGATAAGATCCGGGATCTGGAAAATAAGGGAGACAAGAAATAGGCCTTTGAGGCGGAGGAATGGATATCCGATGAAACTAGACGATTTTATTTACAACACGGGGCAGTGGTTAAAGGGGCGAGGGGCATTCTCAAATATTGTCATGTCTTCGCGTATTCGGCTGGCGCGCAATTTGGCCGAGAAACCTTTTCCGAATAAAGCCAGAAAGAAAGAGCTTAATGAGATCCTGGCCACTGTTATCAATGCGACCGAGAATATTGAGTTCTTTAAGAAGTCCATACTTCTTAAGATCAATGAACTTGATAATGTCGACAAACAATTCCTGATCGAACGGCATTTGATGAGCCACGAGCATGCCGGCAATCCGGAGGGCAAGGCTTTGATCGTCTCCGAGGAAGAAGTGTTATCCGTGATGATCAATGAGGAGGATCATTTGCGTCTTCAGGTGATGCAGTCCGGTTTTAACTTAGATGAAACTTGGGAAATTGCTAACACGATCGATGACGCTTTGTCCCAGAAACTGGATTTCGCTTATTCGCTTCATTGGGGATATCTTACGGCATGCCCGACCAATACCGGGACGGCTATGCGCGGGTCGGTCATGCTTCATTTGCCGGCCTTAGTCATGACCAAGCAGATCAACAAAGTATTGGCTGCCATTTCAAAATTAAACTTTGCTTCAAGGGGGTTTTATGGCGAAGGGACACAGGCCAGTGGTAATTTTTATCAAATATCCAATCAAGTGTCGATGGGCCATGCCGAATTAGATGTCCTTCAAAACATCAGCGGCTTGATCCGCCAAGTGATCGAACAAGAGGAACAGTCGCGTCAGGCATTGTTGGTGCAGAACAAACCGATGTTGGAAGATAAAATATTCCGTTCCTACGGCGTCTTAAAGAATGCCCATATTATCTCCAGCCAGGAAACGGTTGAATTATTATCCATGGTCCGATTAGGGATCGATCTGGATATTGTCAAAGATGTTGACCGCAATGCGATCAATGAATTGTACATTATGATTCAGCCGGCCCATTTGCAGAAGATCGAAGGGAAAAAATTATCCGCATCAGAACGGGATACTAAACGCGCCAGTCTTATTCGCGAAAAGATAGGAGGGTAGAGGGAGATGTTTAATCGATTTACCGAAAGAGCCAGAAAAGTTATTGTTTATGCCAAAGAAGAAGCAAGACGGTTTAATCATGATTATATCGGAACCGAACATTTGCTTTTAGGATTGGTCCGTGAAGGGGAAGGCGTTGCGGCTGCTGTTTTACAAAAACTGGGATTAGACCTAGAGACCATCCGGATCGAGGTCGAGAAGTTAGTTCAGCCCGGACCGCAAACGCAGGTTTTAGGGGACATCCCTTTTACGCCGCGTTCGAAAAAAGCGTTGGAACTTTCTGCGGAAGAGGCGCGTGCCTTGGGACATAATTACATCGGAACGGAGCATCTTCTTCTTGGATTGGTCAAAGAGGGTGAAGGGATGGCCTATCGCGTCCTTTTAAATCTCGGATTAGATCTTGGGAAATTACGGAATGAGGTCATGGAATTGTTGGGCTCCGGCATACCCGGATACGGGGGAGAGGAACAAACAAAATCCGACAAAACGCCGGCGATCAATGCCTATGGGCGTAATCTTAACAAATTAGCGAAAGAAGGAAAATTAGATCCGGTTATTGGGCGCGAAGAGGAAATTCAGCGTATTCTTCAAATCTTAAGCCGGCGCACGAAAAATAATCCTGTTCTCTTAGGAGAAGCCGGTGTCGGTAAGACTGCGATCGTCGAGGGTTTAGCGCAGATGATCGTTGATGGAAATATTCCTGAGATCCTCAGGGATAAAAGCATCGTTGTCCTTGATCTGGCGCTTATGATCGCGGGAACGAAATACCGCGGGCAGTTTGAAGAGCGTATTAAGGCGATCATGGATGAGATCAAGAGGTCCGGACAGATCATTTTATTTATTGACGAGTTACACACGCTTGTCGGTGCCGGTGCGGCCGAAGGCGCGATCGATGCGGCGAATATCCTAAAGCCGGCGTTGGCCCGAGGAGAGATCCAATGCATCGGGGCGACGACGCTTGATGAATATCGCAAGCATATCGAAAAAGATGCCGCGCTGGAGCGAAGGTTCCAGACGATCACGGTTGATCCGCCTTCGATCGATGAGGCCATTTTGATCTTAAAAGGCCTTCGCGATAAATATGAAGCGCATCATCGCGTGAAGTTTTCTGACGAGTCCTTAGATGCCGCGGTCCGTCTTTCCGAGCGCTATATTTCCGGACGGGCCTTACCCGATAAGGCTGTCGATATTCTTGATGAAGCCGGAGCTCAAGCGCGCCTTAAGGCTATGGTCGCCCCTCCGGATGTGAAAGAGTTGGAAGTTGAGATCGAGAAGCTAAAGACGGAAAAGGAAGAGCACATCAAGAGCCAGGATTTTGAGAAAGCGGCAAAGATGAGGGACCTTGAACGGGAAAAAAGGAAGAAACTTGAAGATGTCAAAAATGAATGGTCTAAAGAAAGAGACAAAGTTACTCTGACGTTGGGCTATGAAGAAATGGCCCGTATTGTCTCGCAATGGACTAAGGTTCCGTTGGCCCGCTTAGAGCAGGAGGAAAGCCAAAAGCTGCTCAAAATGGAAGATAAAATGAAACGCTTAGTTGTCGGACAGGAAGAGGCGATCAATGCGATCGCGCGTGCCGTTCGCCGTTCACGCGCCGGGATCAAGGATCCTCGTCGGCCGATCGGATCTTTTGTCTTTTTGGGGCCTACTGGTGTCGGAAAAACTCTTTTAGCGCAAGTGTTGGCTGAGTTTATGTTCGGCAGCAAAGACGCTCTTATTCAGATCGATATGTCCGAATATATGGATAAATTCAATGTTTCCCGATTGATCGGCGCGCCACCCGGATATGTCGGATATGAAGAAGGCGGGCAATTAACGGAGAAGGTGCGGCGGAAACCCTATTCAGTGGTTTTGCTGGATGAGATCGAAAAGGCCCACCAAGACGTTTTTAATCTTCTTCTGCAGGTTTTTGAGGAAGGACGGCTGACGGATAGTTTAGGGAGGAAGATCGACTTTCGCAATACGATCATTCTTATGACATCTAACGTTGGCGCGGAAATGTTGCGCAAACAAGGATCGTTAGGGTTTATTGCTCCTAAAGAAAGCGCAACTTACGAAGACATGAAAGAGCGTCTTCTTGAAGAGGTTAAAAAGACGTTCAAGCCCGAATTCTTGAACCGTGTTGATGACATCATTGTCTTTAGGTCTCTAACACGAGAGAACCTTTATGATATTGTTCAGCTAGAGATCAATGGCGTGGTCGGCCGGTTAAAAGAAAAAGACATTGATATCGAGCTTTCGAAGGATGCCATTGAACTTCTTGTCGAGAAAGGATTTGATCTGGTCTATGGGGCCAGGCCGCTTAAGCGGACCATTCAGCGGCTTTTAGAAGATCCGTTAGCCGAAGATATCATCGGCGGGAACTTTAAAGGGAGCCGCAAGATCAAGGTTGACCGGAAGGGCGATGCCTTGACCTTTAAGTAATTTTTATTCGGGAGAAGCGTAGCTGTTATTAATGGCACGCTTCTATCTGATGTTTCGAAAGGATCCATGAAGTTTTTTAAGGTCTTTCTTCTAGTTTTTCTTGCTGCCTTTATACCGGAACTTGTCTTTGCCGAGAAGGTATTTTTCTTTGAAGGGCAGGCCGATCTCTCAAGGAATGAGTTTAACATTGTCTTGGACCTCAATGAGGGGAATTCGATAACGGCTAAAGCGACGAGGATGTCAGAGACGAACTATTGCCTTTCATTAGATGTCGACCATCTTAAGACCCCGGTCTTTGATCTTATAAGTAAAATAGAAAGCTCTGTTGATCTGGTTAAGGGAGAAAACGGCGGGGATCATCTCTTTGATGTTGCTCTGAGGGGAAAGATCTGGAGCCAATATTCATTGGTTGATTTTAAGCCGATCAATGAACTTTCCGGCCGTTTTGAGATCAAAGATAAAAGGCTGCATGTTATGGCATTATCGGTCGGGAACCTTACCGGTGAAGGATATCTTGATCTGGGTGTTCCTTACAACTTGGATGTCGCCATTAATTTATTGGGTGTCGACATGCAGGATTTCCTTAATTTTTGGGGTTCTGGTAAAAATTACGAATCTTCCGGGGATGTCTTCGGCGAAATTAAAGCTTCCGGATCTCTCGACCGTCTTGTGCTTAAAGGGAGCCTCAAGAGCAGGGATGGGTTTGTTCAAGAGTTAGACTATAATGCCATTGTGTTGAACATCGAAGGGATTTACCCGTTCATGCAGATCGCTCATTCCACTGTTTCAAAGGCGGATGGTGTTAGTTTTTCTTTGGACGGGCCGTTTGATCTAAGCGATAAAACGAATTTCAAGAAGCAAATAAAAGCGCTGACACTAGCCCCATTGGTCAGTGATTCCGGATCAGAACTGGAATGGACGATCAAGCGTCTTAAGCCCGAAGATTCCGGAATAACGGAGTTTAAATATCATTTAAAAAAAGGGAATGCGCTGGGGATCGGGCCGTCGGCAGGGGGTGAGATCGACATGCTTGGTATCGAGCGAACACGCAAATTTTAAACGGGATCTCTTATATGCTTACGAATATCGTTTTTTATTCTGGGAATATCATCTTCCGTTTCATTAGATATGTGGGGGAGCTTACGCTACTCTTTGGCAGGACGCTGTATCATATTTTTACACCGCCTTTTAAGATGTACCGGGTGTTGAGCCAGGCAAAGCGGATCGGCCCGGGGAGTTTTTTGATCGCAGCGCTGGTAGCGTTCTTTATCGGAATGATCATGGCGCTGCAGATGGCCTATCTTATGCTTGAGATGTCAGCCGAGATTTATATTCCATCTGTAGTGGCGGTTTCTTTGACAAGGGAGTTGGCTCCTGTTTTGACGGCATTGATCGTTGCCGGGCGTATTGGAGCAGGGATCACAGCTGAAATCGGGTCCATGACCGTTACCGAACAAGTGGATGCGCTGCGGGCCTTTGCGGTCAATCCGGTGAAGTATCTGGTGGTCCCGAGGTTTTTAGGGCTGGTCATTATGCTGCCGATCTTAACGGTCTTTGCCGATCTCGTCGGGATAATGGGGGGCTTCGTCATTTGCGTCTACAAGCTGTACATAAGCCCGACATTGTATTTTACGATGGTCACGGAAGCCTTGACGGTTAAAGATATTGTGACAGGCTTGACGAAGACGGTCTGCTTCGGGGCGATCATTGCTTTGGTCGGCTGTCATCAGGGACTCAACGTTCAAAGCGGCGCTGAAGGAGTGGGGAGGTCGACAACGACCGCGGTGGTGATCTCATTTATTCTGATCATTATAGCGGATTGTTTCTTCACGACGCTATTCTATTTTATTTTACGGATATAAGCGATGATCGAGATCAAAGATCTATGTAAAACATTCGGGGATAATATCGTTCTTAAGGACCTGACGTTGACGATTAACGACGGGGAAACGAAAGTTGTTATCGGACGTTCCGGTGTTGGAAAAAGTGTTTTCTTAAAGAATATTGTCGGCATCTTGAGGCCGGATTCCGGTTCGATCAAGATCAACGGGCAAGAGGCCACGGAATTTTCCGAAAGAGAATATAATAAATTCCGCATGGAAATGGGGATGGTCTTCCAAGGCGGCGCCCTTTTTGATTCGCTCAATGTCGCGGAGAACGTTTCGTTCGTTCTTGACGAATTCATGCAGTTGGATAAAAAGACGGTACGGGAAAGAGTTGAAGAATCTTTAGGCCTGGTCGGCCTTCAGGGCATCGAAACGATGATGCCTTCCGAATTAAGCGGGGGGATGAAAAAAAGAGTAAGCCTGGCGCGCGCGTTGTGCATGAAGCCGCAAATGATCTTTTATGATGAGCCGACGACCGGGGTAGACCCGATCACGGCTGATGCGATCAATAATTTGATCATTGATCTCGGCCATAAATTGCAGGTCACCTCGATCGTTGTTACGCATGATATGAATTCTGCCTACAAGGTGGCGGATTCCATTGCGATGTTCTATCACGGGAGGGTGATTGCTGAAGGGGGACCCGACGAGATACGCAATACGCGGCATCCTGTGGTCAAGCAGTTTATCCATGGCGAGGCGCATGGGCCGATCACAGATAATGAAAGTTTGATCTACGGACATTCGCATTAATGTCCGTAAGCAGCGTGGTTGTCACAAAGAATTTGCACTTTTGGTTATTATCGACACATTAACCGGGGGATTAAAGTATGCCAAAAGAATCCAATCTTGAATTTAAAGTCGGCCTGTTCATGCTGGTCGCCATGGCTGCGCTGGCAATGTTCATTTTTTCGGTCAGCGATTCATCTGTTTTGAAGAAAGGAAAATCTTTACGGGTTATTTTCGGATTTGCCAACGGTCTTAAGAGAAATGCGCCTGTACGGATCGCCGGTGTTGATGAAGGACTGGTAAAAAATGTTAAATTATTTTTTGATCGAACAGACAGTAAAACTAAAGTTGAAGTGGAACTTTGGATCGGAGAAGATACCATGGTTCCCAGAGATTCGGTCATAACGGTCAATCAATTGGGAATGATGGGTGAAAAGTATATCGAGATCTTCCCGGGGAAAGACACTCAAAGTTTCTTTGAAGCGAAGCAAGTAGTTATCGGAAAAGATCCCATTGCTCAAGAGGCAATTTCTGAGCGTGTCATGGAAGTATCTAACAAGCTGGAAAGCGCTATTGGCGGGGTTAATCGATTGATCACGAACGAAAAGAATGTTGATTCAGTCGGAACGACACTGGAGAATTTAAGTTCATTAATCGGAAGCCTTGATGATATTGTCCTTGATATGAAAGAAGGCAAAGGGACGGTTGGGCGATTATTGTATGACGAGCGTCTTTATGATGACCTGCAAGGGTTAACGGCTGATCTCAAAGAGCATCCTTGGAAGTTATTATACCGACCTAAGCAAAGTAAAAGAGATAAGGAAGATGGAGGATAGAGGGAAAAAACCGGAATTTTTTAAGGATTGAGCAGCTGCCATTTTCAATTTTCTGTCCTCTATTTTCGATAAAGATATAATATGATGAAAACAAAAACATTATTTGTCTGCCAAAATTGCGGGGCTCAATCTCCGCGGTGGGCCGGAAGATGCTCTGGGTGTGATAGCTGGAATTCGTTAGTCGAGGAAACAACGGCCCCTTTGACGGATAAACGCAACAGGGTTACTTTAAAAGAGGCCCCGGTTCTCCTGATGGATGTTTTAACCGGGGAAGAGAAGAGATATACGACAGAGATCAGGGAGTTCGACGGAGTCATGGGGGGGGGGATCGTTCCCGGTGCGGTTACGTTGATCGGCGGCGATCCAGGCATTGGCAAATCGACATTATCTTTGCAGGTCGGATGCGCTTTAAGTGAAAAGGGATTGAAAGTTCTTTATGTCAGCGGGGAGGAATCTGTTAAGCAGACGCGCATGCGCGCCGGGCGTTTAAGTACAAAGGAAAACAGGTCGCTGTATATCGTTAATCAAGTGAACCTGGAGGATATTATCGGCTACATCAATAAAATGAAACCTGATGTGGTCGTTGTTGATTCGGTCCAGGTGATCTATAGCCCTGAGATCTCTTCTTCGCCGGGAAGCGTCAGTCAGGTCAGAGAATGTTCAGCGGTGTTAACGCATTTAGTAAAATCTAAAGGGATCTCTTTGTTTCTCATCGGGCATGTTACAAAGGATGGAATGTTAGCGGGCCCAAGGGTTTTGGAACATATTGTTGATACGGTTCTTTATTTCGAAGGTGAACGATACTCCACTTACCGTGTTTTACGGGCCACCAAGAATCGTTTTGGCTCGACGAATGAAATCGGGGTTTTTGAAATGACCTCCGCCGGATTAGGAGAAGTCCTTAATCCATCCGAGATTTTTTTATCTGAGCGGCCCCATAATGCGTCGGGGTCTGTGGTCGTGCCGGTCATGGAAGGGACGAGGCCGTTTCTGGTAGAAATTCAAGGGCTGGTCAGCCGCTCTAGCTTTAGCATGGTTCGTCAAAAGGCGCAAGGTTTTGATGCGAACCGTTTATCCTTGTTGGTCGCTGTTCTTGAGAAAAGATTGGGCCTGAACTTGCAGGATAAAGATATTTTCTTAAATGTGGTCGGAGGGGTGAAGGTCATGGACCCTGCCGCGGATCTAGCTGTTGAGGTGGCTTTAGCTTCGGCCCTTTTAGACAAGCCGGTTGCTTTCGATACGGTTATTTTAGGTGAAGTCGGGCTCTCATCGGAAGTCCGCAGCGTCAGTCAGCTAGCGATACGCATTAACGAGGCCGATAAACTTGGATTTAAGACATGTATCGCCCCAAAGAATAACCTGAAGATAAAAATGGACCTAAAAAGAAAAAATATCAACATCATCGGTGTGGAAACAGTTAAAGAAGCCTTAGCGGCCTTAGCATAGGGGGAGTAAAGCATGACATTATTATTTGTTCGGATCTTTTTTCTCGTTTTAAGCGCTATCGTCGGGTACTATATTGGAACGATCATTGAGCGGCCGATGTTGGGGCTCGAGATGGGCGCGTTAAGCGGTTTAGTGCTTATGTTTCTGGAGCAGCGTCTTCACCGTATTTCTTTACGCGGTTTATCCAGCATGGTTTTCGGCCTTCTTTTAGGCGTTTTTATGGCCAAATTGATCTCTGATATTCTGGCATTGATCCCGCTAGACCCTTTCTTCCAATCGACTTCCCGTGTGATCTTGACGCTCATCTTTTCCTACTTGGGAACGGTTGTTGCGCTGCGGGGTAAGGATGAGTTCAATGTCATTATTCCTTATGTCCGGTTCCGACGGCAAGATGTCAGCGGAGGGTCTATTCTTTTGGACACAAGCGCGATCATTGATGGCCGCGTTGCGGATATTTGTAAAGCGAACTTTCTTACGGGCCGCTTGGTTATTCCCCGATGTGTTTTAAAAGAGCTTCAGAAGATCTCGGACTCCGCGGATGATACTAAGCGTCAGCGCGGCCGTCGAGGAATGGAACTATTAAGAATGATGCAGACCGATCCGAAGATCCAGATCCATATTCATGAGGATGAATTAAGCGAAGAAAAAGAAGTGGACGCCAAGCTGATGAAATTGGCGAAAATATTGGATGCGAGAATATGCACGACTGATTTTAATTTAGGGCGCATAGCGGCTTTGCAGGGGATCGGGATCCTTAACATTCATGAGCTGGGCACTGCCGTTAAGCCTGTGGTCTATACCGGCGAAATTTTAGAGTTAAAATTGATCCGGGAAGGAAAAGAGCCGGGGCAAGCGTTAGCGTATTTGGAGGACGGAACAATGGTTGTTGTCAGTGATGCGCGCGACCTGATCGGGAAGAAAGTCACCGCGCGTGTGACGTCTGTTTTACAAACGCAGACCGGAAAAATGATCTTTGCCAAATTATCTTAAAGGTGACTAGTGTGAACATCCAGGCGATCATACCAACAGCAGGAATCGGGAAGAGGTTAAAAGCGGGCCTTCCTAAACCGTTAATCGAGCTTTGCGGCAAGCCGCTTTGCGTGCATACTTTGGAAGTTTTCGAGAGCAGTCCTGTCATTGACAGTGTTGTCTTGGTTGGGCATGTGGATCATCTCTTTGAACTTGGGGGTATTGTTAAGCAGTATCAATTGAAGAAAGTTACAAAGATCGTCGCTGGTGGCGAGACGCGTTGTGAATCTGTCGCAAACGGACTTGCTGTCTTGGATGCGGACGTGGATATCGTTGTTGTTCATGACGGCGCGCGCCCTTTAGTTTCTCTTAAGACGATCAGCGACGCTGTGGCGCTTTGTCAGGATGCAGAGGCGGTCGTGGTGGCTGTTCCGGTGAAATCGACCATCAAGAAGATCAATAAGAAGGATTTATCGGTCGAGGAAACACTTGACCGCGAGGGCCTATGGGAGATTCAAACTCCTCAAGTTTTTAGGAAGGATGTCTTGATCAGAGCGCACGAACAGAAAAACGAAGATGTGCCGACGGATGATGCCATGATGGTCGAGCAATTAGGCGTCAGGGTAAAGGTTCTTTCGGGAGATTACAGGAACATTAAGATCACGACCCAGGAAGATCTAACTATTGCTGAAGCATTCTGCCGTTTAAGGAAGATATGAACCAACGTGTTGGCATTGGATATGATATACACCGCTTGATCGAAGGGCGCAGGCTTGTTTTAGGCGGTGTTGAAATCCCTTATGAGCGGGGACTCGACGGGCATTCTGATGCCGACGTGCTCCTGCATGCGGTGTGTGACGCTGTTCTCGGGGCTTTAGGGAAGGGTGACATTGGGGAACATTTTCCGAATACGGATGAAAAATACAAGGATATATCAAGTCTTATTCTGCTGGAGAAAGTCTATGCTCTTGCCGAGAGGGAAGGGTATCAAGTAAACAATGTTGATTGTGTTATTCAGGCGGAGGAGCCGAATCTGAAACAATACAAACCGGAGATGTGCTCGCAAATTGCCTATAAGCTAAGAATTGAAAAAAGTATGGTCAATATTAAAGCGACCACACACGAACAATTAGGTGCTATCGGGAAAAAAGAAGGCATAGCCGCTTTTGCATCTGTACTATTAGCGCCACACAGGTGATCGGGGGAGAATGATGGAATTCTGCACGACAATATCTATTTTATTACTTATCATTGTGTCTTACGTTCTTCTGGTTGCCCTCTTTTTTTCACGGGCGATCAAAGAAACACAGGAAAAAGATCCGGCATCGAAAGGATATCTGCAAATTATCCTGTTGTATTCGGGGCTGCACGCTCTCATCACCCATAAGGTCACCCGCTCATTATGGAAAATGAAGATCCCTTTCCTGCCAAGGTTCATTTCCCAATTGGCGCGTTTTATAACGGGGATCGAGATTCATCCCGGGGCAGTGATCGGCCGGGGATTTTTTATTGATCATGGAATGGGCGTTGTCATCGGGGAGACCGCGGTGATCAAAGATAATGTGACGCTCTTTCAAGGGGTTACTTTAGGAGGGACCGGAAAGCAAACGGGAAAACGCCATCCGACGATCGGGAACAATGTTGTTATCGGAGCCGGCGCTAAAGTTTTAGGGGATATTATGGTTGGCGATAATAGCTATATCGGGGCGAATGCGGTTGTCTTAGGGGATGTTCCTGCTAATTCGACGGTCGTTGGTGTTCCCGGGCATATTACCAAACAAGACGGAAAAAAGATCGACCTGATGATGGATCACGTTCATGTTTCGGATCCTATCATGCAGCATATGAAAGACCTGATCAGGCGGGTCAAGACGTTAGAAGATAAAGAAAAGAATAAATAAGATTCAGCGGATAATGTAATCGTAGGGGCGACCGGCCGGTCGCCCCTACGGCGATATATATTAATATATGACCATCCATATTTATAATTCTCTTACCAAAAAGAAGGAAGAACTCTCTCCCTTAGACGGCAAGACCGTCAAAATGTATTCCTGCGGGGTCACGGTCTACGACAAATGCCATATCGGCCATGCCCGGAGTCTGTACATTTTTGATGTGATCCGGCGTTATCTCAAGCACCGGGGGCATAGGGTCCTTTTCGTGCGCAATATTACCGACGTGGATGATAAGATCATCAATAAGGCTAAGGAACTCAATAAGTCTTTTGATGAAGTTGTCCGCGAGAATATCGACGCGTATGAGCGCGACCTTGAACATCTCGGGGTGGATAAAGCGGATGTGGAGCCAAGGGCAACACAGTATATCCCGAAGATCATTGCTTTTGTCGAGGAGCTTATCAAAAAAGATTTTGCTTATGAAGTCGACGGAGATGTATATTATAGCGTCCGGAAGTTTGAAAGTTACGGAAAACTTTCCGGCCAAAGTATTGATCAGATGGTCGAGGCGACAAGGATCGGGCAGGATCCCAAAAAGCGCGATCCGCTGGATTTCGCTCTTTGGAAAAAAGCGAAAGAAGGCGAAAAGTCCTGGCCAAGCCCGTGGGGAGAAGGGCGTCCGGGATGGCATATTGAGTGTTCCTGCATGAGCATGAACGAACTAAAAAGCGATACGATCGATATTCACGCCGGTGGCCGCGACCTGATCTTTCCGCATCATGAGAACGAGATCGCGCAATCCGAGGCCTTAACGGGTAAACCTTTCGCGAAGCATTGGATCCATCATGGGCTCCTGACGATCAACGGACAAAAGATGGCCAAGTCATTGGGGAATTTCATTACGTTGGATGAAATATTGGAAAAATATTCTAGAGATGTGCTAAAACTTTTCTTCTTACAATCGCATTATGCCAGTTCGGTTGATTTCTCGTGGGAGAAGATGGAAGAAGTGGAAAAGGGATATGAGCGCATCTCTATTTTAATGGCAAAGTTGAATGAAAGGAACCCGGCATCAGGAGGCCAGGGCTCAGATGGGAATTTGACACGGCAAGAAGAATTTCAATCGGCGATGGATGATGATTTTAATACACCCAAAGCTTTATCGGTTATTTATGATGTGGTCAATGAATGCAATAAGTTGATCGACAGCGGCGCTGAAGGTAAAGAACTTATGTTACGGGAAACGATGGATTTCATCAAGACGGCAGCAGATATTTTTGGAGTTAATTTTCTTAAGGAATCGAAAATATCCGATGATGAAAAAAAGCTTCTTGAAGAGAGGAGCAAGGCGCGCAAGAGTAAAGACTTCCAGAGATCAGATGAATTGCGCGATCTGTTGAAGGAAAAAGGAATTGTCGTCGAGGATACCAAAGAGGGGCAGGTTTGGAGACGCGCATGAAGGGAACATTGATCACATTTGAAGGCTCGGAAGGCTCCGGCAAGAGCACGCAGATCGAATCGGTATGTAAGTATTTAAAGCGGAAGAAAAAACCTATTTTGTTCGTGCGCGAGCCCGGTGGGGTTAAGATCAGCGAGAAGATAAGGAATATTCTGCTGGATGTCAGAAATACGAAGATGAGCAGTGAATGTGAAACATTGTTGTACATGGCCGCACGCGCGCAGTTAGTCGAAGAGGTTGTTGCTCCGGCCGTAAAGGCGGGAAGGATCGTTCTTTGCGACCGGTTCCTGGATTCGACTGTTGCTTATCAGGGATATGGCAATGGTGTTGATGTTAAGGCCATTAAGAATATGGGGAAGTTTGCGACGCAAGAGATCCAGCCGGACATTACGTTCTTCTTTGATATCGACGCTAAAAAGGGATTGTCTCGCATTAAAGGAAGAGCGAAAGACCGTATCGAGCGGCGCGCGATCCGCTATCATAACAGGGTTCGGGAAGGCTATACAGAGATCGCCCGCAGGGAACCGGGGCGCGTCAAACTTATTGACGCGAATCGAACAAAAGAAGAAATATTTGCCGTTGTCCGCAAGCATATTGACCGGTTATTGAAATTACACTAGAGACGCATCATGCAACAGGAACTGCAGTTCAATCATTCTATTCTAAAGCGCTTTGCTGTCTTAGATCAAAGGGAACGGTTGGCTCACGCCTATTTATTTATTGGGCCATCCGGAATCGGGAAAACTGAGACGGCAGTAGCTGTTGCTAAGTTGATGAATTGTCAGGACGCGCAGGGAGGGATATTCTGCGACACCTGTTCTTCCTGTATCAAGATCAATACCGGCAATCATCCGGACGTGATTGTTATTGATAATGGGAACGACGAATCGATCAAGATCGAACAGATACGGGAACTTTTAAGCAGGAATAAGCTTCGAGCGTTCATGGCCAACAAAAAAGTCTTTATTATAAAGAATATCGAAAACTTAACGCTAGACGGCGCCAACGCTTTTTTGAAGACCTTGGAAGAACCGGCAGCCGATAGCCTTTTGCTATTAACCGCTTCTGCTTTGGAAACGGTCTTGGATACGGTCAAATCGCGCTGTCATATGGTCCACTTTCCGTCGATGTCCGACCATGATCTGGCCGGACGGTTAAGGGATGATCACGATGTCGAAACGGAAAATGCGCGTCTTTTTGCGTATTTTGCGCAAGGGTCTCTGGGGGCGGCAAAGAAATTAAAAAAGATGCGGTTTATCGACAAGAAAAATGGATTGATCGATGAATTTATTTTAAACCGTCCGCAAGAGGCTAGCATAAAAAGTCTGCTGGCGAAAAAGGACGAAACAAGAAATTTTCTGAACGTGCTTTTAAGCTGGATGCGGGATGCCTTGCTGGCGAAGGCGGGGGTGCGGGATAACCGGTTGATCCACATCGACCGTATTGATGAACTGAATGTTTTTGCGAGAAATTATACTTTTGAGGAACTTCAGGCCATCAATGGGTCCGTTGTTAAAATGTGCCGGCTTTTAGCGGATAATTTGAACATTAAGTTACCGCTATTAATTATAGGAGAACAGTTATGGGGAAGATAGTTCAGATACAATTGGGCGAATACCGCTCAGTTTATTTTTATGATCTCAACGATATTCAATGCAATCGTGATGATTGTGTCGTTCTTGAGGTCGATCGGGGCTCGGAATTCGGAAAGGTTGTCTCGGATATCAATCTGGATTCTAAAGGGAAAACGGACCGTCTAAAGGGGAAAGTTCTGCGCAAGGCGACGGAAGGGGATATGAAGCAGATCGAGAACAACCGGATGAAGGCCAAAGAAGCGATGGGTATTTGCTTGCGGAAGATCAACGAGCGCAGGCTTGATATGCGGATTGTTAAGGCGGAATATACCTTTGACAGTAGCAAGATCATTTTTTCTTTTATTGCCGAGGGGCGCGTGGATTTCCGAAATCTTGTTAAAGATCTCGCGCGTATTTTCCGCGTGCGCATCGAACTCAAACAGATCGGAGTGCGCGATAAGGCAAAGGTCATCGGGGGCTATGGTGTCTGCGGCCGTCAGTTGTGCTGTTCGTCTTATATGAAGGCCTTCCATCCGCTTTCGATCAAAATGGCGAAGGAGCAGGGGTTGCCGCTTAATCCTTCGCGGATCTCAGGCGCGTGCGGGCGCATTAAATGCTGCATGGCGTATGAATTTAGTGTCTACAAAGAGTATTCCAGGTCGCTTCCGAGGTTAGGCGAAAGGATCAATACGGTTGACGGTAAGGGGCGGGTCGTTGAAGTGAACATCTTAAAACGGTTAGTCAGCATTGATATGGGCGAGGGAAAGATCGTTAAGACGGTATTCCCGAAAGTTTCGGAAAATTAGGTCCAATGAGCAAAAATAAATTTTACATCACAACGCCGATCTATTATGTCAATGACAAGCCGCATATCGGCCATGCCTATACGACTATTTTAGCGGATGTCCTTTCCCGTTACCACAAGGTCGAAGGAGATGAAGTGTTCTTCTTGACAGGATTAGATGAGCATGGGCAAAAAGTGCAGCAGGCGGCACAGGAGCGCAAGCTATTGCCTCAGGACCATTGTGATGATCTTGCGCCAAGGTTTTTGCAGCTTTGGGAAAAACTCGGGATCCAGTATGATGATTTTATCCGCACGACTCAACAGCGCCATATGACGGTTGTTCAGACGGCCCTTCAAAAAGTTTATGATGCCGGAGATGTTTATTCCGACGAATACGAAGGGTGGTACTCGGTTGCCGAGGAGCGTTTTATAACCGAGACTGAAAAAGAATCGGGGAATTTCCGTGATGTCAAGAAATTAAAGGAGCGCAACTGGTTTTTCCGGATGGGAAAATATCAGGAACAATTGCTTGATCATATTAATGACCATCCCGAGTTTATCCGGCCCGAACACCGGCGCAATGAGGTTTTAGGATTCTTACGTCAGCCTTTGGGGGACCTATGCATTTCCCGTCCGAAATCGCGGATGGGCTGGGGCATTGAACTTCCCTTTGATCGCGATTATGTAACGTATGTCTGGTTTGACGCTCTTCTCAATTACATCACAGGACCGGGATTTATCGATGATGCAAAGAGCTTTAAGAAATGGTGGCCGGTGTCCGTTCATTTGATCGGCAAGGATATTTTAACGACGCATGCGGTGTACTGGTCGACGATGTTATTTTCTTTAGGGCTTCCGTTGCCGGAAACTATTTTTGCCCATGGATGGTGGTTAACCGGGGATACGAAGATGAGCAAGTCCCTCGGGAATATCGTTAATCCCCTGGACCTCATTGATGAATATGGTGTTGATTCCGTGCGTTATTATCTGATGCGGGAGATGGTCTTAGGCCAGGATGCTAACTTTACAATGGGATCATTTATTAAACGTTATAACAGCGATCTGGCGAATGATTTCGGCAATCTGTTGAACCGTGTCGGGGGTTTGATCGGAAAGAATTTTGATGGGTGTATTCCTGCCGCCGGTCAGTTGACTTCTGACGAGAATGATATTAAAGAGGAATCAAGCCGGCTTGACGGTAAGGTCAAGGAATTGATCGGCGAGTTGCGGCTTAATGAAGCGATCGAAGAAACCATGAAGCTTGTTCGTCGGGTCAACAAATATCTTGAGCATCAAGCCCCGTGGAAAGTTGCCAAAACGGATTTGACTCGCGCGGGAACGATCCTTTATACGGCAACAGAAGCCTTGAGGATCAGCGTTGTTCATTTGGCACCTGTTATGCCGCGAAAATGTGATTCTGTCTTGGAGATTTTAGGCAATAAGAATATGGATACACAATGGGGCGGGCTAAAGCCGGGGACAAAACTTCAAGAACATGAAGCGCTCTTTCCGAGATTAGAAGTTGAAA
>JAGLMJ010000080.1 GCA_023140095.1 Candidatus Omnitrophota bacterium
AAATAAACGGTTTGCTGGGCGATCTTCCTTAGATCAATAGCGCTGTCGAGTTTAATATTTTTTGAATGGACTTTTAATATCCCTTCCCGTCCGTTGATGTCCGGCAGGCCGACGACAATGCGCCGGTCAAAACGCCCGGGCCGTAAAAGCGCGGGGTCAAGGGTGTCAGGACGGTTTGTTGCGGCAATAAGAATCAAACCGGCTTGATTGGTGAATCCGTCCATTTCAACAAGAAGCGCGTTAAGCGTTTGCTCGCGCTCGTCGTTGCCGCCGCCGATACCGGCAAAACGCAATCGTCCGACAGCGTCGATCTCATCGATAAAGATAATGGCGCCTTTTCCGGAACCGAGCGCCGCCTTCCTTCCCTGCTCAAAAAGGTCCCGGACGCGCGAAGCTCCGACACCGACGAACATCTCCACAAAGTCAGAGCCGCTCAGGGAGAAAAACGGGACTTCCGCTTCTCCGGCAACGGCTTTTGCTAACAGTGTTTTTCCTGTTCCGGGAGGGCCGACCAGCAAAACCCCTTTCGGGATCTTGCCTCCGAGCCGTTCGAATTTCTTTGGTTCCATCAGGAATTCAATGACCTCCTGGAGCTCCTCTTTGGCCTCGTCGACACCGGCAACATCCTTAAACGTCACTTGGTTGTTGTTGCGGTCGCTCATTTTCGCGCGCGATTTTCCGAAAGACCAAACTTTGTTGCCCATTTGAGAACCCCGATGGGAAAAGTACCAAATGATAAAGATGATGAAAAGGATCGGCCCAAAGGAGAAAAAGATCTGGCTCCAGAGTAGGTCCGGCGGGTTAATAGAGAAGTCATCAACATTTGCCCGGATCAGTTCGATGAGAGCGTCATCATAGTTCTGCGGAATAACGACCTTAAACTGAGTTCCGTCATCGAAGGTCCCCTCAAGCGTATTCTCGGTGCTTTCGATCAACTTGATCTCTTTGATGCGGAGGTTCCCACTCTCGCCTTCAAGGATCTTGTAAAATGAGTTGTAGGACAATTCTTGATACTTGCCCATTGTGGTCATGGAATCATTTTGGCTCATTAATATAAGAAAAATAAATCCCAAAATGACCAAGAATACCCAATTATTATTGGGTTGCTTAGGCGCGTTCTTGTTGGGCGGCATTCCTTTTTTAGGACGGGGCATTCTTGGACGGTTAAAATTGTTTTTGTTCATATTTGGATTTGCCATTATTTCCTCAGATGTCTATTAGTATTGATATTTAAAAGCCTTATTATCTTTATACTGTTCTCAGGTAGTTTACCATTCTACATCAACAATGAATTAATTCAACTTAAAAATTTGCCTTTGTCAATCCTGGAAAAGGGACGGGTGCTTTTTGAGCTGTAAGCCATAATTATATCCTATCACCTGGTATAGCTTGAGGCTTACAGCTTATCGCTAACATCGCCAAATCAGGAACCGTTGCGGGACAGGAGCAAATAGCGGATATCTTTGCGGGCGGAGATCCCCTGGGGAAGGTTGACAATGGTCCCTTTGGGGCGGTTTTGAATCAGGTCCTCAATTTCCCGGAAGTGGGTTAAAGTGAGGCGGTTCGTATTGCCTTTCAGCTGTTGGATCCCAAGACGGACAAGCATGCGCTTTAAGGCCGGGTGTTGTGCGCCGAAAACCTTCAGATTAATGCGGACATTTGTTTTGTCGGAATCGCATTTTGTGTGTTTTTCGAATAATTTCTTGGCTTGGTTCTCAAGATAGTCAAAATCTGTACCGGCGTTGTTGGCAAGATTCGTTAGAAGCCCTCGTATATTATGATTGTATTTTTTTGCCAAAAGCGGCATCAGGTCGATTCTGACCTTATTACGGAAGAATTTTGTTTGGTGATTTGTGGGGTCGATCCGGAAGGAGATGTTTTTTCTTTTTAAAAAGGCGAGGATATTATCTTTCTTGATGTTCAGTAAAGGCCGGACAAAACAAACATTATCCAGTTCTCTTATCGGTAAAATGCCCCGCAATCCTTGAAGTCCCGTTCCGCGCAAGATGCGCATTAAAACGGTTTCGGCCAGGTCATCCTCGGTGTGCGCGAGGACAACGGCCCGGGCATTGATCTTCTTCGCCAGATGGTTTAAGAAATGAAAACGGTGTTTACGCGCGGCTTCTTCGATCGAACCCTTCTTGAGCGCTTTCGGGTTTTTCCAGTGCCCGACCGAGCAAGGGACATTCAGCTTCTCAGCCAAAGCTTCAACAAATTTCTGGTCTGTATTCGCGCTGCGGCGTAAATGATGGTTATAGTGGGCCATGTGCAGATGAAAGCCTAATTCGTATTGCAGGGCATGAAGGATATGGGTCAGGGCGACAGAGTCGGACCCGCCGGAGACTCCGACGATAACAGTATCTCCCCGCCCGAAAAATTGAGCATTTTGAATGTTCTTTTTAACCTTTGTGATCAAATGCATACATTTCCCCGCTATTGTCCTTGAAGCCCGCGTTGCCCACTGCGCGCTTCTTTATAAGCGTCCCTTAGCTTATCGGCATATTTTGTATTTGGAGGACTGATGCTCAAGTGCGCGAAACCCATGGCGCAGGATCTCCGCATTAACAAAAATATCATTCCCTCCAGCAAAAAAACATAAGCCAGCGTTCTCGTGCTTTTCCCCCTCTTTATCCGCGTCGAATTCAATGCGGACATGCCGGCCTTCCAGGAGTTCCCGGGCAAATTCAAAAGCCTTTTCCTCAATGGGGGTTAGCGGAGTGACCGGTTCTTTGACCGCGATCCCAAGGTCATTACGTTTGATGTCTGCTCCCTTTTTCTTAGGCGCTTTAGGGGCTTTCAGGCCGATTAATTTAATGACTTTGCCTTTTTCCCCCACGCCGCCTTTCAGGCGGAGAGTATCGGCGCTGAGGACCTCGTCAACAACGACGTTTTTGTATTGCGCGGCATTTTTAAAGAAGAAATCAAAATTCGATTCTCCCGACGCAATGCCGGAGCAAAGGACAACGAAAGACAGAACAATAATAAATTGTTTAAGTAAAGAACGCATTTCAGCAATTTATTCCTTTTTGCAACACATACTTCCGATCTTGCATTGCCCGGGACCGGAGCCTCCTTAATGAAAATCTTTGACTGCTCGATTATTCTATGTCTGGAAAAAGTGAAAATCTAGGGAAAACTCAAAAAAGTTAGGTTGGGACTTCGGGAAGGGCCTTGTACGTATGGGGTCGGTTCATCAACGATTTGTGAACAAACTTGATTGTCGGAAGATTTCCGGCATGGTTGAGACGAAAACATCGTCCCGGGAAAATTTCAATATCACTTCTTTTTCAACCCGATAAGAGCGTCATACCCCAGGATCACCAACCGATTGATAATAAGCATCGGGTTATAGCTGAGGATCATCTGAATGATCCTGACAGGGTGCCTGAAAAAGGTGTGCAGGTACACCCTCAAGGCGAACCTCGGAAAATTGAAATGTTCGAGGCCTTTGGTGATATAGACTCTGCGGCCGGAAGTTATTCCCGGCAAGAGCGTATCCTCGATCTCCCCGTTCTTGACGAGTTCCTCATATATCGGCGTTCCCGGCATCGGCTGAAAATACTGAACGACCAGGTGATCGAAATTACATCGCTTGATCAGCGCCTTTGTCTTTTGGACATCCTCGATCGTCTCGCCCGGATACCCCAGGAGGAAAAGGCCGACAGGGCTCAGCCCCGCCTTGCGGATCTCCCTGATCTTATCGGGCCACATATCCGGGTCCAGACCTTTTTTCATCAGGCTCAACATCCTTCTCGACCCGCTCTCCGGCGCCACGACCGCAAGCTTCCAGCCGGCCCGCTTCATGAGCTTGAGGGTTTCAAGATCGGTCCTTTGGGCCCTGATGCCGTTAGCCGTATTCATGGTCAACCCCTTGAGGTTCTTGCGGATCAGGGCCTCGCAGAAAGACCTGGTATAGTCCGCATCAAAAGTAAAATTGTCGTCGATAATATTGATCTGCCGGACACTATATTTATCATAGAGCATCGTGATCCATTCGATCCCGTAATCAACGGAGTGCCTTCGTATTTTTTTGCCGTTGATCTGATGCGCCGTACAGAACTTGCAGGAATAGGGGCAGCCCCGCGTCATCCAGATAGGGGCATTGCGTTTTCGTCCCGCAAAATAGGAATAGCCTTTTTTTAAATAGGTTTCCAATTGAATAGCGTCATAATCGGGAAGGGCGATCGTATCAAGGTCCTCAACATAGAACAGCGGGTTAGTCACAACCGTTGCGTCTTTTCGATAGACCAGTCCGGGGATGTGGGAAAGTTCTTCGGGATCGCGGATGCCGGAGAGAAAGTCCTTGAAGGAGAATTCGGCCTCACCCGCGAGGATGTAATCCGTCCCGCTGTCCTCAAGGGTCTTGACCGTATAGGCCGTCGGGTGGATCCCTCCGAGGACAGTAACACACTCCGGCAGGAGCGCCTTAACGACAGCGATAATATCGCGGGTTTCCCTGTACGTCTTGGACCAGCAGGAGACACCGACGACATCAGGGTGATAAGCCAGCAGAAAATTCTTAAAATCATCGGAGGAGGAAGGTGCATGGCGGATCGTTCCGTCGAAGATCTCAAACTCGACGCCGGGAGTCTTGCAGTTGGTAACTAAATAAGCGAGGCCGAGCGGTATGGAGTAAGTGGGATCATTTCCGTATGGCCAAACAAGAGCAACCTTCACTTCACTGCCTTTCTATTCGCCTTTTCTTTGCATTTTATATTGTGGAAATGATGAGAACCGGACTATTGGAAATAATAGCGGGGAGTGGATTTGAACCACCGACAACACGGGTATGAACCGCTACAAAACGTTAAAACGACCCTCGCTTCAGGTATCAGAACTACCAGTCCTTCGATAAACTCAGTACTAGCAGCCTTCCTTCTCTTCCTCATATCATGAGACATGATGAAGGAATGTAAAGGAAAATTTGCAGTATGACATTTCGGATTTCGGGGACAGCGCCCTTTTTGGGAAAAAGGGCGATCTTCTCCTAACTCAGTATTTTATTCCGTAAAAATATATTTCTGTGTTTCCGCCAGGAAATAAAAGGGACGTTGATAAGAACATAAGTTTGTTGACATTGAAAAAATGAATATTTGGGTCTAAGTGTCGGATTTAATAAAAGCAGGATACTTATAAACTTATCAACGTCCCCTTTAACTCTTCCTGGTTTAGTATACCACCAAATGAAATTTATTATCAAGGTCGAAACTAAAAAATCCTTCGCAACTGTTTAAATAGAAGGTTTTTGCGGGAATTTTTGTTCATGAAAACTCGT
>JAGLMJ010000081.1 GCA_023140095.1 Candidatus Omnitrophota bacterium
CTATCTTGATAAATTCATTTCTTACTTAGAGATCGAAAAGAATTACTCTCCGCATACGATCCTCAATTACCGTATCGACTTAGAGGGTTTTCTCCAATTCATCGGGTCAACCCCCGTGGAAAAGGTCGATTATCTTTTTCTGCGAAAATTTCTGGCGCAGTTGCGCACAAAACACTACCGCCCGCGGACACTGACCCGAAAGTTGTCTTCACTGCGAAGTTTCTTTAAGTTCCTTCACCGTGAAGGATTTGTTAAAGAGAACCCTGCTGTTCTTTTGATGTCTCCAAAATTAGATAAGCCGCTTCCGAAATTCTTAAGCGAAGATGAGATAACCAAATTTATCGAGGCGCCGTCGCTTAAGGCCGTCTCAGGGAAAAGAGACAGGGCGATTCTGGAAACCCTTTACAGTACGGGGATGCGCGTCAGCGAACTTGTCGGTTTAAATACGAATCATGTGGACTTGATCGGCAATATCGTTAAAGTTTCCGGGAAGGGGAAAAAGGAGCGGCTGATTCCCATTGGCGATAAGGCGCTGGACGCCATTCGCGATTATCTTCAAAGTAGAAAACAAAGATTGAACGCGTTATTTTTAAACAAGAATGGAACGAGGCTTTCAGACCGGGGCGTGCGTAATATTGTCAATAAACATATAACGGCGGTCAGTGCAACCAAGAATATCTCGCCGCACGTCGTGCGGCATTCCTTTGCGACGCATCTGTTGAATCGCGGCGCTGACCTGCGGTCGGTCCAGGAATTGCTGGGCCATGTGAATCTTTCGACGACCCAAATATATACGCACGTGACAACGGATCGCCTCAAAGAGGTCTACAATAAAGCTCATCCACGGGCATAGTTAAGAGGGTTTTGGTGTTCATCATTTACGATATCATATTTGTTTTTTTCGCCATTCTTTACTTTCCCTATCTGATCGTTCGCGGAAAATGGCACTCAGGATTTAAGATGCGGTTTGGGTGTTTAGGGGATGCGCTTGGCCGGAAGCTTGAGGGGAGCGATCGTATCTGGATCCATGCGGTTAGCGTCGGTGAAGTGTTAGCGGTCGCGGATCTCCTGCGAAAGGTGAAAGAAGAGTTCCCGCAGCATACGATCGTTTGTTCAACTGTTACAAAAACCGGAAATCAACTTGCCAAGGAACAGCTAGGCGATGATTGCATTGTTATTTACGCGCCTTTGGATTTTAGTTGGATCGTCCGGAAGTTTATCACAATGATCAAACCGGTGCTTTATATCTCAACCGAAACGGAGATCTGGCCGAATCTTTACACGGCGCTGCACAAAAACGGTGTTCCGATCTTGCAGATCAACGGGCGCATTTCCGACAAGGCGTTTGCGGGATACAGTCGTGTCCGTTTTTTGATGAAGCGCGTTCTGGCTTGTGTCGATCTATTCTGCATGCAGAGCTCGCTGGATGCCCAGCGTATTGAGCAATTGGGAGCGGCGCCGGAAAAAATCCGCGTCGTCGGAAATCTGAAATTCGATAATATTTCGGAAGCCGTTGAAATACAAAAAAAGGACTTAGGTTTCGAGGACCATGAGGCCCTGCTGATCGCCGGGAGCACGCATCCGGGCGAAGAAGAGATCTTGATCGATGCGTACCGGGAATTAGTTGCAGAGTTTCCCGATCTGCGTTTGGTCCTTGCCCCGCGCCATATCGAGCGCGCTGATGCGGTTGTTGATCTTGTCCAACGGCAAGGATATCATCCGATCCGGTTCTCTGAGATCAAAGAGCGCAAAGGCGACGTGCAGTCGGTAGTGGTTGTCGATACGATCGGGCATCTGCGCGATCTTTACAGCTTAGCGAGCGTCGTTTTCATCGGGAAATCGCTTACGGTCGGCGGCGGGCAAAACATGATCGAATCGGCCTGCTTCGGGAAACCGACGATCGTCGGGCCGATGACGCAGAACTTTAAGGATGCCGTGAGCATCTTTTTGAAGGCCGACGCCCTCGTTCAGGTCAAGGATTCGCAGGAACTGTTAACGGAGGCGCTGCGCCTTCTTTCGTATCCGGAGCGCGCGCAGGAGATTGGAGAGGCGGCCCGGCGGACCGTCGAGCAATATCAGGGGGCGACGGTCAAGACGTTAGCGGCGATCCGACAACGGCTGGCCTGATACCGGAAAGAACATGAAACAATTTTTATATTTGGTGATGACCGATCAAACTGAAGGGGGGCTTGTCCTTGTTGTCAAGGGGGTGCTGTGGGTTCTATCACGCGTCTATCGGTCTCTTTTGGCGGTCCGAGGAACTTTCTATAAAACCGGTTTGCTGAAGTGTCATCAGCTTTCCCGTCCTGTCATTAGTGTCGGCAATCTTACGGTTGGCGGTGTTGGAAAGACGCCTCTGGTCAGTTTTATTGCTCGGGCTGTGAAAGAAAGGGGCTCTCGGCCGGTGATCCTCACGAGAGGATATATGGCGAAGAAAGCGTCAGGTCAGGATCAAAAGAGTGATGAAGCTGCCATGCTCCGGGCGGATTTGAATATCCCGGTTCTCATCGGAGCTGACCGGGTGAAGAGTGCCAAAATGTTTTTGAAGGAAGGCGCGGTCGATGTCTTCCTTTTAGATGATGGATTTCAACACTGGCGTTTATCGCGCAATATTGACATTGTCGCTATTGATGCGACGAACCCTTGGGGGAACGGCCATTTGTTGCCGCGGGGAATTTTAAGGGAACCGAAAAAGGCCTTATTACGGGCTCATATATTTGTTATAACAAAAATTGATCTCGGCAGTGAGCACCTTGCAAAAATAAAAGCGGACCTGAATGCGGTCAATCGAAAGGCGGTGATCGTCGAGACGGTCCATAAGCCGGTTCTATTCTCTGATGTGCGCTCAAAAGAAGAACTTGATCTAGCCTTGGTCCGAGGGAAGAAGATCTGTACGGTGTGCAGTATTGGATCTCCGAATTCATTTATCAAAACTTTAGTCGAATTAGAGACAGATATCGATGGACATTTTGCATTTATGGATCATCATACTTATTGTGCAAAAGATATCGAAGGTGTCGTTAAGTTATGTCAGGAGCAGGGAATAACGACGGTCGTGACAACAGAAAAAGATGCGGTCAAATTAGGGGCATTTATGGATATGTTCCCGGATGATATCCGTGTTTTAGCTTTAAGGATCAAGATTTCAATCGTTAGTGGAGAGGCTGCCTTTCTTGAAAGAATCTATCATATATTATAGTATGCGCGTTTTTGGATTTTTTATCCGCTGCCTTCCGGTCAGCGTTGCCTTGTGGATCGGCAAGGGGATAGGAATGTTCGCTTATTATTTTGACATTAAGCACAAGTCAAGAGCGTATTCGAATTTGAAGATAGCTTTTGCGGATTCCAAATCCCCTAACGAGATCAAGCAGATCACTAAGAGATTGTTCAAGAACTATGGGCAAAATCTGATCGAATTATTCCGTATGCCGTTGCTGACGCCGTCCAAATTTGATCAGGTCGTAACGGTCGAAGGGAAAGATTATGTTACGGAAGCGCTGAAGCAAGGCAAGGGGGCGATCATATTAGCGATGCATTTTGGGAGTTGGGAATTAGCAAGCTTATCGTGCGCCATGCTCGGCCACCCTTACAAGATGTTTGTTAAGCCCCAGAAACGGCACTCCAAGCTTGACGATCTATTGAATTCTTACCGGGCCTGTGGCGGTTCGGTCGTTTTATCGAGAGGAAGCGGGACCCGTGATTTCGTTCGGAGCCTGAAAAATAATGAAGTGATCGGCATGGTCGTTGATCAAGGCGGCCGTGACGGTGTTTTGGTGCCGTTCTTGGGCCGCCAGGCGACGATGTCGGTTGGCGCCATACGTATGGGACTTAAATTAGGCGTTCCGATCTGTTTTTCCGCGATCATCCGTGAGCGTGAGAATGGATCCCGTCACAAGATGATCATTCACGAGCCTTTTCAACTTGAGAATACCGGAGATATGGAAGCCGATGTGATCGCCAGTTTGAAGAAGGTGATGAAGTTCATGGAGCATTATATTCACACGTATCCTTCGGAATACATGTGGTTTTATAAGATCTGGAAGTATTCCAATGAGGCGAATATTTCGGTTTTAAGCGATGGAAAGACCGGGCATCTGCGGCAGTCTCAATGCATTGCCAAAATGACAGAAAAAGCGTTAGCGGAACGCGCGATCAAAGCAACAACACACATAGTTCCGATCGCCTTTAAGAGCCGGTTCAAGGCGCGATTTTTTTCAGTTCTTAGCGCGCTTTCGCATCCCTTTGTTTATCAGGGAAGGCTGGAATCTTTAAAATGGTTTTTAACGGCAGAATCTTTTGCGCGGATTGCGATGATGAAAGCTGATTTCATCATCTCTTGCGGGTCATCGATCGCCGGGGTTAATAATCTTTTGTCGCGTGATAGCAGCGCTAAAAGTATTGTTGTCCTGAAGCCCGGCCTGTTGAATTATGGGCGCTTTGACCTGGTCGTTTTACCCCAGCATGACGAACCGAAAAGGAAAAAAGGCAAGAACCTTTTTGCGATCACCTATGCGGCGCCGAATTTGGTTATGTCGGAATATCTTAAGGAGCAATCAGAGGCCTTGCTTTTGAGGTATTCTCATTTGAAGGATAATCTCAGGGCGAAGATCGGCCTTTTTATCGGAGGCGACGGCAAGACGGTATTTTTAAGCGACCGGCAGATCAAGATATTGATCCGTCAAGTGAAAGAGGTCTTGACGGAGATCAATATGGATATTTTGATAACGACCTCGCGCAGGACGCCGCCGAGCATCGAGCAGCGGCTCTTCAAGGAATTTAAAAAGCATCCAAATTGTCCGCTTCTGATACTCGCGAACCGCGAAAATGTTTCCGAAGCGGTCGGGGGGATCCTCGGGCTGTCGGATATCGTTGTGGTTTCGGGAGACAGTCTTTCCATGGTCTCTGAAGCGGCGAGTTCGGGAAAAAGCACGATCGTTTTCTCGCCTCAGATGAAAGCGAAAGTCTTGAAAGGCGAGAATAAGCACCGGGCTTTTGCTGAACGGCTCAATGCGCAAGGGTTCGTTCTCTCTTCGAGCGTCAATCACTTGGGCCAGTCCATTTATGATGTGGCCAAGGGTAAAATTCAAACGAAGAAAATTAATG
>JAGLMJ010000082.1 GCA_023140095.1 Candidatus Omnitrophota bacterium
TAAGGAAGGATCCTGTTATTATTGTCGGACAATTTGCGGGACTCATTGTCTATTTGCGTAATCTAAGATTGATCTATAAAAAAGAAAAAATGGAAAAGAGTATCAACATCTGAACGCATGTCAAGAAGATAAGGAGTTTGTGATGATAAAAAGAATTCCAATTGTTTTCATAAGTTTGCTTGTGCTGGCAGGATGCACGACATCTCAGAAAGCCGCAACGACCGGAGGGTTGGCCGGTGCGACGCTTGGCGGGATCATTGGTCATCAGACCGGTGACGGCGTTGCGGGCGCGGCGATCGGAGGAGTCATCGGGACGGCTGGCGGGATGCTCATCGGCGACCGGCTCGAGAAGAAATTTTGCCCGATTGGCGGTGAAGTCTATGCGGAAGATGTTATCTATTGTCCTAAACATGGTGTTGAACTCAAATACCGCGACCGATAGGAGAAATTCCAATGAAAATATTTATCGTTGACGACTCCCTGATTGATCAAAAACTTCTGATAACGACCCTTCAGAAAGCCGGTATCGACAAGGAGATCCTTGTGGCCTCGGACGGTAAGGAGGCCCTGGAGATCCTGGAGAAGGAATACGAGGATATTTGTTTGATGTTCCTTGATTGGCAGTTGCCGAAAGTCGACGGATTGGAAATTCTCAAAAGGGTCGCCCAAGATCCTAAAACAACCGCTTTGCCTGTTATTATGTCTACGGCGACGAATTCGCCAGAAGACGAGGAGATCTCTCGGTTATTGAATCCAAACCTGGCTGCGTTTCTTCACAAACCTTTCGACCCGGAAAAAGTCGTGGCAGCAGCTTTACCTCACATCAAGTGAGGCTATTTTACGATATCTCCAGCCAAAATATTTTTCGACTAACGCACCCTGCTAACAAGAATTTCCTTCCTAGTTTTTAATTATTAGTTGAACATCAGAATGAAAATGATATAGTGTCTCGCTTTCAAAGTTAAGATTATGTAATACAAGGAGGATTCAAATGTCAGAAAATAAGGATTTAACGATAATTCTTTCCAAATGTGGTGAGGCCAACAAGGCTAAGATCATGGCTGTGAAAAATCAAGAACTTCTGGCCAAGATCGCGAGCCGGATCGGACTCTGCAACCCCAAAGACCTTTTTATCCATACTGGCAGCGCTGAAGACTTCGAGTATATTAAAAAGATGTCTTTAGAGGCCGGGGAAGAGATGCCTTTGGCTATGGGAGGCCATACGATCCATTTTGACCCTCCGGCGGAACAAGGCCGGGTTGTGAAGCAGACTTACGTAGTGGAGGATGAAGACATGTATATTAATTCTGCGACCAATGCTCTGCCTAGAGTTCAAGCGGATGACCTGATCCAGGATAACATGAAGAATATCATGGACGGAAAAACTATGCTCGTGGGCTTTTATATCAGAGGACCGGTGGGCGCTCCGACCGCCTATGCCTCGTTAACCATTTCTGACACCTGGTACCTCGCGCATTAGCAGGATAATCTTTATCGTTGCAATATATCCGATTTTGAGAAACAGGTTGACCTGATCGGGCTTTTCTTTACCAACACGCACAGCAAATGGTCTCTGAATACCAAAGAGGCTTATGTTATGACGGATAGGAAAAACAAGGAGACTTGGGCCTGGAATGTTTCCTACCTTGGGAATTGCGCTTTGATCAAAAAAGGCCATCACCGGCTGGCTAATGATGATGCGATCTACAGCCATCGCGGAGAACGGCTGTCCGAACATATGTTTATTACCGGTATGAAAATGAAAGATGGTTCTATCATCTGGACCGACGGCGCGGCACCCAGCGGCTGCGGCAAGACCACGACCGCCATGGCTGGTGATTCGTTTATCGGTGACGATCTTGCCCAGATATGGATTGCCGACGATGGCACGATCAGATCTGTCAACCCGGAGATTGGTATTTTTGGAATTGTCAAAGACGTTAATATCGAGGGGGATCCGATTCTGATGGAACGTCTGAGAAATCCGGGGTCCGAAATAATATGGACCAATGTCCTGATCGACGACAAAGGCGTTCCTCATTGGGAAGGAAATGAAGAAGAAGCTCCTAAGAGCGGAAAGAATTTCCAAGGAGAATGGACGGAAAGCAAGGTGGATGCCAACGGGAAACCGGTTCCGATTTCGCATCCCAATTTCCGTTGCACCATCCGTAGCCGGGAACTTAGCAACTTTAACGAAGCGGTTGCTAATAATGCCGATGGTGTTGAGACTAAGGTCTTTACTTATAGCGGCCGGGATGCGGATATGATGCCTCCGGTCGTTGCCAGTTTGACTCCCGAAGAAGGAGTGACATTTGGTGCGGATATCACCTCACAAACGACGGTAACCGAGGTTGGAGCAAAAGGAGATGTCAATCGCTCACCGTGGGCCAACGCACCTTTCTTTTTAGGGGCGCTGGGAGATTATATGGACGGGCAGTTTAAGTTCTTTACCAATCCCAAACTGAAAACAAAACCGGTTCTGGCTTCGCTGAACTATTTTCTTACTGATGAATCCCGGGGAGGCACGACAAAAAAGCTTCTTGGGGAAAAACGGGACGTCAGGGTTTGGCTCGCCTGGTTAGCCAGGTTGGCGAATAATGAAGTGATCGGGATCAAGACGGCTATTGGGATTATTCCGACCTTTGAGGAGATCAGCGATATTTTCGACGAGCTGATCCCGGATAAGGGCTACACCAGAGAATTGTATAACAAGCAGTTTGCCCTTTATGTTGATAACATCATTGCTAGGATCGACATGCAGGTCGACGCCTATAAAAAAGAGGTCAATGTGCCTGAGATATATTTTGAAACGCAGGTTGCTAAAAGATCGCGTTTGCAGGCCTTGAAATCGGAAAAAGGCTCGGTTGTGATCCCGGATCAATTGGTTGAAATGGCATAAAGCATTGAGATTTAAATTAATATCTGTAGCTTAGAAGAGCGGACTTTTTGAGTCCGCTCTTCTTGTTACGGTGTAATGATCGCACAAAAAAAGACTGATAAAAACCGGTCTCTTTTTTGTTTAGATATGGTCGATTTGTGGTAGAATAAACTTCAATATAAGGTTTTCAACCGTTTCCGTCGCGGTTATTGACGACATATCTTTTATGGCAAAAATTTCTAAAAGAACAGCTACGCTTCTGGTCATCCTTATTTGTGTCCTTTCTGTCTATGCAACGAAATCCTTAATGCAACAGTTCAGAAAGGACGGATCAATGGCGATGAGTGCCAGAATAAAGGGCAATGATCATGCTCCGATCAAGGTTACCGAATTCATTGATTTTCAGTGCTCCGCCTGTGCGTACGGAGCTGCGTATTTAAAAGAAATGATCAAGAAGCATCCGGAGGCGATCCAGGTGGAAGTTAAGCATTTTCCGCTGCAGATGCACCGGCACGGGCTGTCGAGTTCCCGCTATGCCGAATGCTCGGCGCGGCAGGGAGGTTTTTGGCCGTTCCAGGACATGTTGCTCGCCCGGCAAGGCAATTGGATGCGGCTTGTCGATGCGGATCCGGCCTTTTTGCGGATCGCCGATGATAGCGGTCTTGACGAGAAAAAACTGGAAGCTTGTTTGAAGGACTACACCGTTGATGAGGCGATCGAAAAGAATAAGGAAGAAGGAAAAGTATTAGGGATCAAAAGCACGCCGACCTATTTCATAAATGGAAAAATGGTCGTTGGGGGTAAGTCTTTGGAGGAGGAAATTAAGAAACTTCTGGAGGAAAATGGCTATTAATGTTTTTGTGATCTTAAGGATTTTGATCGGTGTCATGTTCATTGTTTCGGGATTCGAGAAGCTGATTAGCCCGTATCAGAATTTTCTCTATGTTGTGCAGGGTTACGAACTGTTCCCGGCTTTCTTGGAAAATGTTGCGGCGTACGTCATGCCATGGGTTGAACTTTTTCTGGGAGCTTTCCTTCTTTTGGGCCTTTGGGTGAAATGGGCCTTGCGTGCAGCTTTGGTTTTGACGGGGGTGTTTATTTTTATTGTGTCTCAGGCGATCATACGGTGGCTTCCCATTGTTGAATGCGGCTGTTTCGGTGATTTTATTTCGGTTCCTTTATACGGAGTTATTATATTTGACGTTGGCATATTTTTTGTGATAGATTCTTTAATGAGGAAAGAAGGTCGTACGAGTGTTTTAAGCCTGGATCGCTATCTTGAAAATGAGGGGTAGTAGGCCGTTTTCACAGTTTCTATGGGATACGACGTGCATTCGAAAAAATACAGAGATACACCTGTCCTTAAAGGTGTCAAACTTTTAACCATTATCCTATTCTTATTGAGTGTTATGTCTTCGTTAGCTTTCGGTGGTTCCAAGATCAAACAGCCCAATGTAAGCGGGCAGTTCTATGACGCGAACCCGAAGCGGTTGTCGGAGCATATCGACAAGTTTTTTTTCGAAGCTACCAACAAGCCTTCCGATCGTGATATTGATATTCTCATTGCTCCACATGCCGGGTATATCTATTCCGGAGGGGTGGCGGCTTATGGGTTTAAGGCGGCCAGCCAGCAAACGTTTAAAACCATTCTGGTTTTGGCCCCGAGCCATCATGTTGGATTTGACGGGATCTCGATTTGGGAGGAAGGCGGCTTTCAAACGCCGTTAGGCGTCGCCGAGGTTGATGCTGAGTTTGCGAAGAAATTGATCGCGGCAAATAAGGACTTCTATTTTGAACCGCGGGTTTTTCAATCCGAACATTCCCTCGAAGTTGAAATTCCTTTCATACAAAAGACATTTCAGGATTTTAAGATTGTTCCGATCATTTTTGGGCAGACCAGTCTTGGGCTTTTGGAAGATTTCGCAACAGTGTTGCGAAATCTTATCGGCACACGTAAGGATGTTTTGATCGTCGTGAGCACGGACCTGTCGCACTATCATGATGGTGCATCCGCGCTTAAAATGGACCGGCGCACGATTGATGCCGTTAAGAACCTTAAGATCGAGCAACTTTGGAAGGAGTGTCAACTACGCACAATGGAAATGTGCGGATTCGTGCCCGTAACGGCGGCTTTGTTGTACGCGAAGCAAAAGGGTTTAACAGAAGTGGATGTTCTTCGCTATGCGCATTCCGGGGATGTCAGTGGTGATAA
>JAGLMJ010000083.1 GCA_023140095.1 Candidatus Omnitrophota bacterium
TTGCCGGATTATTGGTCAGGATCTGTAAATGTTCAGGCGCTATTTTATTCGTAATATCAATAGCCTCATCGATATTCTTCGCGTAAATAATATAGCCTTTCATTACTTTTTTCCGCATTTGCTTAATAAGCTGCTTAGAAGTTGTTACCAAAATGGATAGTCCGCCTAAATGTTCAGACTGGGCTTCGAGATCCGCAAGGACATAATTAGGGTTACTGTGACGGTTAGCGATGATCACAAGTTCTGTGGGCCCGGCAAGCATGTCGATATCCACATATCCGAATAGCTGGCGTTTAGCCTCTGTGACATACATGTTCCCGGGGCCGATGATCTTGTCGACTTTTGGGATGCTTTTGGTCCCGAAAGACAATGCGGCGATCGCCTGGGCTCCGCCCATTTTATAGATCTCGTTGACCTTCAAGAGATTCGCGACAGCTAGAATATAGGGATTCACATGACTGTTCTTATCGGGCGGTGTCGCGATGACGATGCGTTTAACACCGGCAACTTTGGCCGGAATAACCGACATATAGACTGAAGAGACAAGCGGTGCTGTTCCGGCAGGAACATAGATCCCTACAGAATCAAGCGGCAAAATGTTTTCTTTAAGCAGAATGCCGTCATCATGGCGCACGCGGGCCGCTTTTTGATTTTGTTTTTTATAAAAAAGTGAAACATTGTTCAAAATGATTTTTAAACTTGATATAAAATCACTTGTGATATTCTGGAAAGCGCCACTAATTTCATTTTCCGGAACACGTAATTGTTTGGTTGTCAGCTTGGCCTTGTCGAAGCGCCGTGTATACTTAATGACGGCGTCATCGCCATGTTGATGAACGTCCTCGATAATGCGTCGAACCGTTTCACTCACTTTTGGTTTACGGATGGAAGTGTGCCGGTCATAAAGTTTTTGAATGCCTGTTCCGTTTTGTGCCAGAATTTTCATTTCTTTACTTTATCCTTTATCAATTTATTCGCTTGTTTGATCGCATGATCAACTTTTTTGATCTCTTTGCTTCCTGCCTGGGCCAGTTGCGGGCGCCCGCCGCCACTGCCGTTGATCAGGGGCGCGATCTCTTTGATCAACTCATTGGCTTTAATTCCTTTCTTGATCAGATCGTCGGTGACAGCTAATAAAATCGAAGCGTTTTCCTGTGTGCGCGCGCCGAGTAAAATGATTGAAGATTTCGATTTTTGCTTAAGCAGGTCAGATACTCTTCGCAATAATTCGATGTTCACGTTCTTAAAAACATGGCTGATGATCTTTATGCCATTGAGTTGTTCCGCTTTGGCGATGATCGTGTCGACCGAGCCTTTGATCGCTTCAAAACGGAACTGTTCGATCTCTTTTTCAAGGCTTTTCAGTCTTTTTGTTTGCGCGTTCAACCGATCGACGATTTTTGCCGTCGGCGCTTTTAATATTTGGGACATCTTCGCAAGCTGATGTTCCTCGTCGGTAATATACTGAAGGGCCGCTATTCCGGTCTTTGCTTCTAACCGGCGGATCCCCTGCGCGATCGCGCTTTCTGTTGTGATCTTAAACAAGCCGATTTGTCCCGTCGAATCAAGATGCGTTCCGCCGCAGAATTCTTTCGAATAATCGTTGATCGTGACAACCCGGACGACCTTGCCGTATTTCTCGGCAAAAAAGGCCAGCGCCCCGCTCTTTTGCGCCTGCTCGATCGGGAGAAGATCCTTTGTGACCGTATCGCAGTTGAGGATGTGTTCGTTGACGTATTGCTCAATGCGCTCGATTTCCTCAGTTGTGATCGCTTTGTGGTGCGTAAAATCAAAACGTAAACGGTCTTCGGAAACATAAGAACCTTGCTGTTGCACATGGCTCCCGAGGACGCTGCGCAAAGCGGCCTGCAGAAGATGCGTTGCCGTGTGATGGCGCATGATCGACAGCCGGCGCTCGAGGTCGATCTCGGCGGAGACCTGGTCGTTCATCCTTAAGCTGCCCTCTTCGACGGTCCCCGAATGGATAAAGATGTCATCGATCCCCTGGGTATCGCAAACGCGGATGCGGCCTTTGCCCGTCGTGATATAACCGGTATCACCGATCTGCCCGCCGGCTTCGGCATAAAAGGGTGTCCGGTCTAAGATCACTTTGACATGATCACCGGATGAGATCGTGTTAACCTTTTCATTATCAATAAACAGTTGTAATATCGTACTTGTGCTTCTGATCCGTTCATGCCCGAGAAATTCTGTTTTCGGCACGTTGAGTTCAAGATCGGTGCCCGTAAAGACATCGCCGGTCATTTTGCTCGACGCGCGGGATTTCGCCTGCTGGTTTTTCATCAAATCATTGAAAACTTCATTGGCTCCCTTTATATATTCATTCTTTGGGATACCCGATTGGTCTAAGGCTTTTTCCAACGCGGATTCTGTTAAGCCGAAAGTATCGCGGTATTTAAATATTAAGCGGCCTAAACGGTCAATGATCTCTTCATCGTTATCGAGTTCGTAAATAATCTGATTGATTTCCTGTATTAGTTGTGGCATTCTTTCTTTTCTCGTCTCGAGATAAGACTCTTGTATCTGTCGAATCACGGCTGATATATGGCCTTGTTTTTGCTGGCTTTTAAGTTCCGGATAGTGATTCCACATAATGTTACATATAACCGAAACAAGTTTCCATAGCCGAACCCCTGTCTTTTCCAACGGGATCATTTTGTCAGTAGCATCAATAATCAGCTTTTTAATAACATAGCCTCTTCCACTATTTGAAGGGGTGACTCCGTCATTAATGCCAAAAACAATAGCACGTATATGATCGGCAACAATGCACTTATCGACGAAATCTAAGGAGTATTTATCATTGTGGGCATTTGTTTCTCTGTCTATTGCGTCTAAGATTGGCTGAAATAAGTCCGTCTCATAATTATTTTTCTTCCCCTGTATTACGGCAACCAGCCGTTCGAGCCCCATGCCGGTGTCGATGTTCTTATTCGGTAAAGGTTCGAGGGAGCCGCCTTCTTTACGGTCGAACTGGGTGAACACAAGGTTCCATATCTCCGAGAACCGGCCGCAATCACAATCCGGGTTACATTTTTTGCTTTTACAATTTTTATTGACGCCATAGTCGTAGAAAATTTCCGAACATGGCCCGCATGGCCCGTTCGGCCCCTTTTCTTTGGCGTTTGCCGGCCAGAAATTGCTTTTATCCCCGAGCTTAACAAACTTTTTGGCATCAATGCCGATATCCTCAAGCCAGATCGATTCTGCTTCCGCGTCATCTTTATAAATCGAAACCCACAGTTTTTCTTTTGGGATGTTCAATTCCTGCGTCAGGAATTCCCAGGCCCAGGCGATCGCATCCTTTTTAAAGTAGTCGCCGAACGAAAAATTGCCGAGCATTTCAAAGAACGTGTGATGAAAATCTGTTTTGCCGACCTCATCAAGGTCATCCGTGCGCAGGCATTTTTGGGACGACACCGCGCGCGTGTATTCATCGATGTTCCCCAGGAACTGCCGCTTGAACTGCTGCATCCCCGCGGTCGTAAAAAGCACGGTCGGGTCGTTCTTAGGGACCAGTGAGTCGCTGGCAACGATCGTATGTTTTTTTGATGCGAAAAAATCGAGAAACTTTTTCCGAACTTCGTTTCCGGTCATAGAGTTTTTATTGCCTTTAGAATAACGCTCAGGTTAAAACCCCGTCGCAGTAAATATCCGTAAACACGCTGCTGTATTTTCTCGGGGTCAATATTTTTATATTTTGACGCTCGATACCGTGCTAATCGGGTCACAATTTCGAATTCGTCGTACTTATCTGTTGCGTCCGCGATCGTTGCTTCAATGACCGTCGGATCAACACCTTTCTTCTTTAGTTCTAACCGGATGCGGTTGATCCCAAAGGGCTTCTTTAAGCGCGAGGATGTCCATTCTTTCGCAAACCGGCTGTCATTGACCAGATCGAGGTCCTTGAAATACGCAATGGTTTGCGTGATAACAGAAACCGGAAGCTTTTTTGCTTTCAATTTCTCGCGAATCTCTTTTTCACTGCGCGACCGGAATTTCAATAAGCGAAAAACAGTATTCCGCGCCTTACAAGTAAGTTCTTCCTTTTTTTTGTTGCCCATGGAGGATAGAGATCCCTCTATTTATCCTTGGCCTTCGAAGCTGTAATGACCATTTTTTCGATCTTATCTAAAAGTTTCGGATTTTCTTTCAAGAATCTCCGTGTATTCTCTTTGCCTTGTCCGATCTTTTCATTTTCAAAAGAGAACCAGGTCCCGGATTTCTCAACGATCTCATTGGCGGTCGCCATATCGAGAATGTCCGCGGAGCGCGAGATCCCTTCGTCAAAGTGGATCTCAAACTCGGCTTGGCGGAACGGCGCGGCCACTTTGTTCTTGACGATCTTCGCCCGGACGCGGTTGCCGATAAACTGGTCGCCTTTTTTGAGCGTTTCGATGCGGCGCAGGTCGATGCGTACGGACGCATAGAACTTCAGCGCGCGTCCGCCGGTCGTTGTCTCCGGGGAGCCGAACATGACGCCGATCTTCATCCGGATCTGGTTAATGAAAATGATACATGTATTGGACTTGCTGATCGCGGCGGTTAATTTACGCAGGGCCTGCGACATCAATCGTGCCTGTAGCCCCATGTGGGAATCGCCCATGTCTCCCTCAATTTCAGCGCGCGGAGTTAAAGCGGCAACGGAATCAATAACAATTAAATCGACGGCATTGGACCGGGTAAGTGTCTCCGCGATCTCCAATGCCTGCTCGCCGGTATCCGGTTGGGACATTAAAAGGTCGTCCAGTTTTATTCCGACTTTGTTGGCATAGGACGAATCAAAGGCGTGTTCCGCGTCGATAAATGCGGCTATACCGCCTAGTTTCTGGACTTGGGCGATAATGCTTAATGTTAAAGTCGTTTTACCTGAAGATTCCGGCCCAAAGATTTCAACAACGCGTCCACGGGGAACACCTCCCACGCCCAAAGCCAGATCCAATGCCAAACAACCGGTCGGTATGACATCGATGTCGGTGATCGTGCTTCCATCGAGTTTCATAATCGAGCCTTTGCCGAATTGCTTTTCAATTTGGGTTAATGCCAGTTCCAGCGCTTTCTTACG
>JAGLMJ010000084.1 GCA_023140095.1 Candidatus Omnitrophota bacterium
AACTTAGCAAAGTGGATCAATAATTCTTCCATAGCATCAGTATCGACATCCGTCAAAGCAATAAGAGCTGTGATCGTAGAAGGGCTCTGCGCTGAATCGATCCATATCTGTCCATTAAGCGATCCGTCATAAAACGGAGCATTAATTTCAACAAGCTTAAGACCTTCCATTTTTGTATTACCGACCACCTTAACATCGCCAACAGAGATCCTATGCTCATTCTTATTCGTCCAATAAACAACTTCCCCGCTAGCAAGATTAATATTAGGGCGTTTATGCCGGTCAAAATAAAACGAAAGCCCCTGAAAATCGATCTCGGCTGACTCCGGTGAAAGATTTAGATCCTTATGGTCGATAAAATCAATATAGGCCTCTCCGTTGGTCTTAAAAACTTGATCTTTCCATGTGCCGGACAAGCTTATATCCGTTTGCTTAAAGAAAGTCTTTTTCCCTCCGGAAGCTTGCGCGCCATACAAGGAGAGCTCCGCATCAAAAGAAGGTGGGTCCTGAAGCGAAACATTTCCCTGAAGCGTGACAGGGATATTGTTCAAGGTGAAATTAAATTTTTCAATATGGATCTGAGGAAAAGCCAATTCCACCCTCCCGTCAATATCAAGAATATACGTATCCACATTGGATAATTCTTCATCTTCAGGAAAGTCCTTAAAATACCGTGAAGACGAATATTCCTCCTCCTCAAAATGTTTTTTTGCCGTATTCATAAATGTAAACCCGTTAACCTTTACTATTCCGCCGCGTATGCTCCCCCATAATTTGGAATAGAGGTTCCCGCTTTTAAAGATCAAATGGTCGATCTCAAGGCCATTTGGCTTTAACTGACTCTTCAGCCTGTACCATAGCGGCCAGCCTCGCACGACACGCTGGACCTTTCCCGTTTTTTGCTCTGAAAAATTATACTGATCCGCCCGGAAAAAACCCGTCCCTTCCACGGAATTATCTTGAATCCTTAAAAGGAACTCCATGGCAATATAATCCGGCTGCCCTTTCCGGTCAAAATCCAGAAGGGTTTCTTTGATGTGGATCGTTATGTTGTCGCCCGGTGAATTCCTTATGATCTCAAGGATCTCCTGAAAATTATCTTCCAGAAATTGGCTGAGGGCATAATAATTAATTTCGGAAGGATACACAGTGACTTTGGAAACATTTAAAAACCCATTAAGAAGCAGTTCCAAAAAAGAAAAGCGCATGGCCATTCTAGATAAAACGAACGATGAACCCTTTAAAGGAATATGCGTTTTATCAATAACAATATTATTGAGAACGATGTAATTCGGAAAGATATAAAGGATGGGCCCGATGGATATATCATGCGTGAAATATCCATCAACTTCCTTTTCAATGGTAGCTTTGTTCACAGCCAAAGATACATTCCCGGCGATTGTGATCATACAGATGATGATAAAGCCGAGGACCAGTAATTGTATCTTTGCCCTAGTAAGAAACTTTCGCAAAGAGTTCCCCTTCTACATAAAATTCGATTTTATCGATGTGAATAACTGCCTTGTAACTTTGGTATAGCGGAGACCGGTAGGTAATTTCTTTTTTCTCTCTGAAGACAAAACTCACCTGCTGCAGGTCAATGATCTGTTTTTCCAGGTTTTGGACAGACAACTGATTCTCGTTCTTTCGCTCAATATTTAAAAGATAGGCAAGGGCATATAACTTTTCCTTCGAGTCCGGATATTCATCAAGAAACGTTCTAAAGGTGGCCGCGGCCTCCTGAGAACTGGAAATTTGAAAATAATATTCCCCAATAGCAAAAAGCGCCTGTTCCCGGTATTTCGATTCCGGATAATTTCGCAGCAACTCATTGTAGTGCATGAATGCAAAATCTTCTTGCCCGGTCTTCGCAAACTCAAAGGCCATTGAATAAACCTGGACCGCACCGGAAGTAAACCCGACACTACCTAACCATACAGAAATCAATATTCCCCAAACATGACAGCGTTTCATGGGTACACCGCCTTTTGTGTTGCTATGAACAGTTTACAACAAAGTACCCCTTAACACATATAAAGTCCGTTAAAAGTACTACTGATTATACTCTACATAATGAATAACACAATAAGGAGAAACCATATATGTTGTTCGCAATAAACAGCTTACCCTTACCGAAGGCCTAATAGACAAAATACCTGTTTTTCATTATTCTCAACAATTTCGGCTACAAATTCCAGATCATTGAATTGCATCAAGACAGCAGATGCTCCCGCCCTCCGGACAAGCGTCGTTGTGATCGACAAGCCCGAAACACCGTCCGGGGCGTAATAGATATCGTCCATGCTGATCTTGATCTTCTCCTGCGTATTGCCGAACTGCTTGGCTTGGATCCGGGTCACAAACAAATTCTTCCAGTTGATCTCTAGATCCTCCGGAAGCGTATCAAAAGATGTGTGAACAATATCCGTATCCGTAAGAGCGATGATCTTATAACCGTAAGGATATGCCTCATCCCAATATGAAGACTTCTCCTCAATCACAGCACTTAACGAAGCGCTCATTTCATTGATCGCCCTCTTATCCGGCCCCAATAAAATGATACTGAGTACCCCTGATATCAAGAAAACAAAAAGGAATATCTCCACTTTATGACGCCTTAAAAACAACCCGAGAACGAATCCCGCAGGAACATATTTCTTTTCCCCGCGAACCGTCTCCCGTTGACGTTGATCCCGCAACTGCCGATAGTGCCGCAGTTTTCTGCAGCCTTTATTTTTTCGAGATCTCTTCAAAACAAACTCCAAGAACACGCCGCATGCATTTGCTTATACAAATACTTTTTTCGATAGGGCATCATACACTTCTTGAACATCTATAGCCTGTAGGCATTTGTTATCGTGACAAGCAGACCTGCGATGGTTATACGCAGACAGACAGGGAGAGCACGGCAACGACGAATAAAACATATTCACATTGTCGCCCAAAGGCGAAAAAACACGCGGGCTTTCCGGACCGAAGAAAACAAATTGCTGTATTCGCGTTAACGACGCCAAATGCGCCAACCCGGAATCATTTGTAATGAGAGCGTCAGCCATAGTAAAAAGTGTTACCAATTCCGGGATTGAAGTTTTACCGCTTAAATCAATGCATCTCTCCTCCTGCGACACTTCCTGAAGCAATTTCTCTGCATTATAGAGGCATTCATTAGTCCCAACAAGAACGATATAATTGTTTTCCTTCTCAAGAAGCCTGCAAGCCAGCGCAATAAAATTGTCCAAAGGCCATTCTCTTAAAGGAATCCGGCCTTCGCCGGGATTAACAAGGAATAACTTTGAATCATTTGGCGCTCTTAACTCACTTAATTTTTTGCGAATTCCTCCCCTTTGCTCTTCTGTCGGAATAAATTGCGGCAGTTCAAGTCTGACACCACCAGGATCCGGCACACATTCCGGCGTGTTTTTTCTCGAACGCTTCAACACCTGCCCCATGGAAAGAAATAAGTCGGCTATATGAATATGCGGATTATATTGGACTTTATGGGTTAACAGGCCCCCTCGATACAATCCTTCAAATGTATATCGATCAAATCCGATTCTCTTAGACGCGCCGCTTAAATAAGAAACGATCGCCGTAAAGCGGGAAAAGAATTCCAGGTCATAGGCAACATCTATTTTCTCTTTCCGTATCTTAAAAAGTATTCCGACAACGTCTTTAATAAAGACGTGAAAAGAATTGTCTCGAATCGTAAGAATATTCTCAACGGGCACACTATCCAAGACATCAAACAGCGATTTATTTACTGCAAAGGTAAGGAAAAATATTTCGGCTTTCGGATATTCTTTTTGCATCTGACGTATTAACGGATAGGATAAAAGGATCCCTCCCTTCTCGGACGGCTTAATGAAAAGGATCTTTTGAGGGGTGTTATTGTCGGTCTTTTTAGAGGAAAACACCCTCACAACAAGGCCCACTAAAGTCAGCAGGAAGCACAAGGGTATTCCCGCCCAATAATCTGCGTGTCGCATGAAATTGACAGTCACTCTCGACCTTCTTCCCTTTCCAAAATCCTTTAATTGATTTTTGAAAATAATCCCTTAAAGACATCATTATAAAGCTTAAATACATAAGTGCGACCAAGAATTCACATTTCCGGCATCAGGACGCTTCTTCCTCACCTTCTACTATTCGGCTAACAAACCTTCCAGTCACAAGCAAACCAACCATCAAAGGAAACAAATGATCGACAAAGAAAACCAAAATCCCTAAAGACACCAATATTTCAGAAGAGGAAAATCGCGCAAACAAAAACAATGTCGCCGCTTCCCGCGTTCCCAAACCAGCCACTGTTACGGGCAGGCTCCCTAAAAGAATAGCCAACGGCGCAAACGTTAATAAAGCATATAAAGGCAAGTTCATTGAAAGGGCTTTAGACAATAAATAAAAATTTGCCATCTCGAGTCCAAGAATCAATGTTGTGTAAAAAAGGACTTCCTTGTTTCTTAAGATCGCTAAAACCTCTCGGAAACAATCCTTAAAAATAATTAGCCAGGATCCACCAAATTTATTTCGAAAGAACTCACAAGAAGAGAAGCCCAACAGACAATAGAAAGCCGGCCTCAAAGAAGAATTTTCAAAAGTTTTAAGATTTAACACATGAAAAAAATAAGTCATTAAACCAAGAAGAGTACAAGACAATAAAAGTAGAATTTTGATTAAATATTCGATCAAAATGGAAAGAGAAGCTTTTACATATGAACTATTTTTTACCCGGGTTAAATACAAAAGCCTTGAAGCCTCTCCGCTTCGGAAAGGCAAAAAGCCAATAATGACATTGCTTCCCATCTTTATCAGCAACGACTCCTTAAAAGACATCGGAACGCCAAGCTGCACTAACACCACTTTCCACCGATAAGCAGCAATAAAAATATTACCAACCGTCGAAAGGGCGAGGCATAAAAGGATAGTCCTAAAATCTGCTTCATGAATCACGTTTATAATGTTTGCCAAATTTGCTTTGGAAAACAAAAGAACCCACAAGCCAATGGTAAAAGCAAGAACAATCGTCGCTTTTATATATTTTTT
>JAGLMJ010000085.1 GCA_023140095.1 Candidatus Omnitrophota bacterium
TTAATGTTCAATCAAAACCATTGAACGTTAATAAGGCAATGATACGAAATTTTGATTAAGAACCAGTATAAGCCCCGTTTAAAGCAAGCTCTTGGCCCTCAAGCAGGGCGTGATAATCCTGCAATGCCATCGGCAGCGCCTTGTTATTTTTCATTTCTTCAATACCTTCGATGGTTACCTCGGCCGCCGCGATAGACGTGACATAGGGAACTTTCCTCTGTATAGCCATCATGCGGATGTAGCTGTCGTCATACTTACTGTCCTTTCCGATCGGGGTGTTGATGATCAGGTGCAGTTCATTATTTTTGATCAGGTCGGAAATATTCGGCCTTCCTTCATGCAGCTTCTTGACGATAGAGTTCTTTATGCCGTTGGCGTCTAAGACCTTGCTCGTCCCCTCCGTCGCAAAGATATTAAAACCCAAAGATTTGATCTTCTTGGCAATAGGCACTAGATTTTTCCTGTCCTTGCTTGCAACGGTTAATAATACATTGCCCTCAAGCGGCAGCCGATATCCTGCAGACTCTTGCGCTTTATAAAAAGCAAGCCCGAACGTTTCGGCAAGCCCCATGACCTCGCCGGTTGCCCTCATCTCGGGACCTAACACGGGATCCACTTCCGGGAACATATTAAAAGGAAAAACGGCTTCCTTCACGCCGACGTAAGGGATCTTCTTTGCCTGCAGCTCCGGAAAGTCCTTGAGTTTCTTACCCAGCATGATCTGCATCGCGATGCGCGCCAGAGAAATGCCCGCCACTTTTGAAACAATGGGCACGGTCCTTGAAGCGCGGGGATTGGCCTCAAGAATATAGACCTTGTCATCGCAGATCGCGAATTGGATATTCATTAATCCAATAACTTTCAATTCCTTGGCGATCGCCTTGGAATATTTTTCGATTGTTTTCATATGCTCATCTTTAATGGTCCTGCTCGGTATAGAACACGCGGAATCTCCGGAATGAACGCCAGCTAATTCAATATGTTCCATGACCGACGCGACATAAGCATTTTCCCCGTCGGCCAAAGCATCGACCTCGGTCTCAATGGCCTTCTCTAAGAATCGATCGATCAGCATCGGGTGATCAGGGCTCACATTGATCGCCTCAAGGGCATATTTCCTTAAAGATACCTCGTCGTAGATCACCTCCATCCCCCTTCCGCCTAAGACATACGACGGACGGACCATCAGCGGATACCCGATCTTCTTTGCGATCTCTAACGCTTGCTCTAAAGACCTTGCCGTTCCGCTTTCAGGTTGAGGAATCCCAAGCTCGATCATCTTCTCGCGAAAACGCTCTCGATCCTCGGCAAAATGGATGCTCTCCGGCGTTGTTCCCAAAATAGGAACGCCTTTATCCTTGAGTTCCTGGGCGATATTCAGCGGCGTTTGCCCACCGAATTGAACGATCACGCCTTCCGGTTTCTCTTTTTCATAAATATTGAGCACATCCTCGACGGTCAAAGGCTCAAAATAAAGCTTATTCGACGTATCGTAATCGGTTGAAACGGTCTCCGGATTACAATTCACCATGACCGACTCATAACCTTCATCACGCAAGGCAAAGGCCGCGTGGACGCAGGTGTAATCAAATTCGATCCCCTGGCCAATGCGGTTTGGCCCGCCGCCTAAGATCATGATCTTCTTATTAGGAGAAACAGGAACCTCGTCTTTGATATCCTTGTACGTTGAATAGTAATAGGCCGCATCCTCGACGCCGCTGACAGGAACTGCCGCATACCGCACGGTTACTCCAACCGCAATTCTCTTCTCCCTGATTTCTTTTTCCGTAACATCAAAGAGTTTAGCCAAATAACGATCGGAGAATCCCGACTCTTTAGCCGTCCTAAGCTGCTCGTCGGTGATCTTCCCCCAACCCGCCTTGATCAGTTCTTCTTCTAATTCGACGAGCTCTTTCATCTGCCCGAGGAACCACCGCCCGATAAACGTAACTTGATAAAGTTCCTCGACACTCATACCCTTACGCAGGCACTCGTATACGAGAAATATCCGCTCGCTTGACGGCATCGAGATCCTTTGTTTCAGTTCGTCTAGGGAAAGCTCCTTGAAGTTTTTCGCGCCGCCAAGGCCGTAACGTTTGGTTTCAAGAGAGCGAATGGATTTCTGAAACGATTCCTTAAATGTTTTAGCAATGCTCATGACCTCGCCGACGGCTTTCATTTGAGTCCCCAGGACATCGCGCGCCTGCGGGAATTTCTCAAATGCCCAGCGGGCAAATTTAATGACAACATAATCGCCCCATGGTTCGTATTTCTCAAGAGTTCCTTTACGCCAGTACGGAAGTTCATCCATGGTCAATCCCGCCGCCAACTTTGTGGAAATGAGAGCAATCGGAAATCCGGTTGCCTTTGAGGCCAGCGCCGAAGACCGCGATGTTCTCGGATTGATCTCGATGACGACGAGCTGGTCATCCTCGAGATTATGGGCAAATTGGACATTGGTCCCGCCGACAACACCGATAGCCTCGACGATCTTGTAGCTGAAGTCCTGCATGCGCTTTTGCAATTCTTTGGGAACGGTCAACATCGGGGCGGTACAGAAACTATCGCCCGTATGGACTCCCATGGCATCAACATTTTCAATAAAGCAAACTGTTATCTTTTGATTCTTCTCGTCCCTGACCACTTCAAGCTCAAGTTCTTCCCAACCATAAACAGATTCTTCCACCAACACTTGATGAACAAGGCTAACAGCCAATCCGCGCGCGACGATCGTGCGCAATTCTTCAACATTGTAAGCTATTCCGCCGCCTGTTCCACCCATCGTATAGGCCGGGCGCAAGACAACCGGATACCCGATATCCTCGGCGATCTTCTCCGCCTCTTCAATAGAATGGGACGGTTCGGATTCAGGCATCGGAACCCCTAATTTGTTCATCGTCGCTTTAAACGCGATACGGTCTTCGCCGCGCTCGATCGCGTCAACCTTAACCCCGATGATCTGCACACCGTATTTCTTTAAAACGCCTTCTTTATGTAAAGAGGACGTGAGGTTCAGTCCTGTTTGCCCTCCCAAATTCGGAAGGATCCCATCGGGGCGCTCTTTTTCAATGATCGCTGTTATGCTCTCGACCGTAAGAGGTTCGATGTAGGTCCTGTCGGCCATCCCCGGATCGGTCATGATCGTCGCAGGATTCGAATTGACCAACACCACTTCAAACCCTTCTTTCCTCAAGGCCTTGCAGGCCTGTGTGCCGGAATAATCAAATTCGCACGCCTGTCCGATAATGATCGGACCGGAACCGATAATGAGAACTTTCTTGATGTCATTGCGTTTGGGCATAACTTCCTCTTTCGTTGTTGTTTAATGTAGAATGAATCTCGTTTATTGTGTGGTGAATTTGACCTGCCTTAGCGGCCCTTACAATTTTCGTAGAATCCATGAGTTGAAAAGTTTGAATCACTCGTCAGGTTCACTCCCAAATGGCGCAAACCCGCTTCATCGCCGGGAGTGGGAATGTGCGTCATATGAAGCTCGCAGCCTCTTAGTTCATTGAGCTTCTCGAGCGTCAATTGCGCTGCCGAATTCGTGGTCGCGCTGATGGCCAGGCTGATCAGAACTTCTTCTAAATTCAAACTGACCGTTTTTTGGTTAAAAATATCTTTTTTAAACTTTGATACGGATTCGATCGTGATCGGCGACAACAGGTGAATATTGTCGGGGATTTTCGACAGATCTTTAATGACATTCAACACAAGGCTTGAAACCGCGTGCATCACCGGGGAATTCTTTCCCGTAATGATCCTTCCGTCGTTGAGTTCGATCGCGGCCCCGCAGAAGATCCCTTTATTTCCTTTTCCGTTCTGTTCGGCTTCGACCGCAGCCTGACGCGCCGGCCCCACAATATTCCGGTCCCCCTGGCTAACACCCATTTCTTCCATGATCAATTCCGCGCGCTGAACCGTCTCTTTATCTGTTACACCCATCGCGTATTCACACGCATAGCGGAAATACCTCCGAATTGATTCCTGTTTCGACGCCTCTCGCACGAGATCATCATTGATGATGCCAAAGCCGGCGCGGTTGACCCCCATATCTGTGGGCGACTGATAAATGGACTCCTCCCCGGTAATCTTCTCTAATATCCGCCGAACAACAGGAAAGACCTCGACGTCGCGATTGTAATTCACCGCCGTCTTTCCGTAAGCCTCCAAGTGAAACGAATCGATCATAATAAAATCGCGGATATCCGCGGTCGCGGATTCGTAAGCGATATTGACAGGATGTTTAAGCGGTAAGTTCCATATCGGAAAGGTCTCGAACTTTGAATAACCTGATTCTTTACCCCTGAGGTGTTCGTGATAGAGTTGCGAAAGACAGGTCGCCAGCTTCCCGCTTCCCGGCCCGGGACCGGTCACGATCACCAGCGGTTTTTTGGTCTCGATATAGTCATTGGCGCCATATCCCTCATCGCTGACGATGAGGTCAATGTCCGTCGGATACCCTTTTGTGTAACGGTGGGTATAAACTTTGACTCCTTGGCGCTCCAGCTTATTCTTGAATATGATCGCCGAAGGCTGATCTTCGAACCTGGTGATGACCACCGCCGTGACGCTCAATCCCCAATCTTCCAAATCGTCGATCAGTTTCATTGCATCAACATCGTAAGTAATGCCGAAATCCGCCCTGATCTTGCGCCTCTCGATATCTCCCGCATAAATGCAAAGGATAATGTCCGCCTGATCCTTGAGTTGCTGCAGAAGTGTCATTTTAACGTTCGGATCAAAGCCGGGCAGGACGCGCGCGGCATGATAATCGAAAAGCAGTTTTCCCCCGAATTCCAGATAAAGCTTATTGCCGAATTGATTGACCCTCTTGAGGATCGCTTCGGTCTGTTCTTTCAGATATTTGGCATTATCAAAACCAACCTTCTTGATGCTATTGCCCACTTGATCTTTCTCCTTAGTTGATGTTTCCATTTCCTTCCTTTCTCAAAAAAAAAGGTA
>JAGLMJ010000086.1 GCA_023140095.1 Candidatus Omnitrophota bacterium
TCCCATTTTCGGACAGCCTCCTAGGGAAGATAGATCAGAGGATTTCCCGGAAGGTCGTTCTGGGGGCACTGTTTCTGGTTGGGATAAAGTTATTATTTTCATAGAAATCGGAACTTTTTAGGTGTTTTTATGTTTAATAAATAGGGAAGATTGCTTATAGTTGTGGCGGTTATGAATATGGTATACTTGTACAGGCAATAATAGTAGCTTATTGCAATGTATGAGGTTACGAGAAAAGAGATATAAAAATGGTCTTTAAGTCCAAAAACATAGTATTAATAAGCAGTGTAATATTAGTTTTCCTATTAGGGGTGACCGGAGTTTCCCATGCTGTTCTAAGCATGAGTGAGATCCAGTATTTATTCGCGCAGGGAAAAGGGAAATCATGGAAAAATGCGACCCCTGAAGAACGGAAAGACTTTATTCGCGATGTCCAAGGGCGCGAGGAATTTCAAGAGGGTCCATTCAAGGGAAAGAAGGAAGAAATTAAGAAAGGCCCGGATATTATTGAGATGTCTACTGTGGGTAAGAGCAGGAAAATGAAAGCGCCCTATGACGTCCGTTCTAGTTTTGAGGCTGAAACAGGAAACGAATGGAATGATGCGACAGAGGAAGAACAAAAGCTTTACTGGAAAACCTATAAAGCCGAGGAAAAGAGACTAAAGAAAGAGGAAAGACGTCATGCTAAGAAGCAGAGGACAGAAGAAAAGAAGAAAGAAAGAGAATATCGGCAGAAAAAACGAAAAATAAATCGTGAAAAGAAAGTGAGAAACCGGGAAGAACGATTAAAGCGCCAAGAATTAAGAAGGAAACGCGTAGCACAAAAGAGAGAAGCGAAGAAAAAAAAGCGAGAGTGGGAAACCTTCCGCCAAAAAATGAAAGAAAGTCATAAAAAAAGCACGAAAAGAAAACGTAAATGATAGTAATGTTTTTATTGTCCTGTCCGAGTATTATTCCCCCATTTGTTAAAGATGCTTGATTTTCCATCCTAAAGGTTCCTAATTTTCATTTTCCGTTTATAAATCAGTGTGTATAAAATAATTCGTCATTCAGGGGTTAAAAATAAAAAGTCTTTGGTTGCCCTGAATTTCGTTCTCAAAATATCTTGTCTTTTTTTATTCTCCAATTATAATCTTAATCATGTTGAGAATGCGTTTTAATGTGAAATCAGTCATATTTGATATGGACGGCGTGATCACCAATACCATGCCGGACCATTACCGTTCCTGGAAAACTACTTTTAAGGAAGAAGGTATCCGTGTTACCTATGAGGATATTTATAAAAGGGAAGGGCAGCCCGGGCTTTCTTCGGTGATAGAGATTTTCACAGAACATAAAAAGGCTTTTAGTAAAAAAGAAGCTCTCAAGGTTCTGGGAAAAAAGGAAACTCTTTTTAAGAAAATTGTAAAAACACGCTTCATCGCAGGCGCGCGCACATTTCTAAAGCGTTTACACGAAAAAGATATCCGTCTAGCGTTGGTGACGGGAACTTCGAGACATGAATTGCGTCAAATTTTGCCTGCTTCTTTGCGGAATCTTTTTTCCGTGACCGTCACGGGAAATGAGGTTAAGCATGGCAAGCCTCATCCGGAGCCGTATTTAAAGTCGCTGCAGAAGCTTAAGGTCAAAGCGTCCCAGGCTGTTGTTATTGAAAATGCGCCTTTCGGGATCCGTTCGGCAAAGCAAGCCGGATTAAAATGCCTGGCTTTAGAGACATCGCTGCCCAAACAATATCTTCGCGAGGCGGATATGATTTTCTCATCCATCAAAGAGCTTGAGGAAAAAGCAAGTTTTTCAATGTATTCAAACATGAACAGGATCAAACGGTTATGAAATTAAAAAACGTTCTTCTTCTCTACAAAAAAAGCGCCTATAGGATCTATTTCCTGGAACGGAGAAGCTATATTGCTGAAAAAGACGGGAATTTTGCTCAAAAGGAATTAGACCGTTTTAGAAAGTCCCACAAAGAACATTATGCGACTCTAAAAAGTATCGAGGCTACTTTGACCAAATACGGCATCCATTTTACGAAATCCAATCGCGGTCAGATCGTGGATTATGATGCTTACGATCTTGTTATTACCGTCGGAGGTGATGGTACTTTCCTGGAAGCCGCAAGGGGCATAAAAAGAAGCGTTCTTTTGGGGGTCAATTCTTCTTTAAGTTACAGTGTCGGGAATTTTTGTATTGCTCATATTAATAATTTTGAGGCGATACTCAAGAGGATATTAAAAAGAAATTTCAGGAAAACCATGTTTCAGCGGCTGCATCTTGATATTGATGAGCATCGCAACACGATCGACTGTCTCAACGATGTCTTGATCTGCCATAGTAATCCGGCAGCAATGAACCGCTATATTTTGAAGATCGGCAAAATTAAGGAAGAACAGCGTTCCTCCGGTATTTGGATCGCAGCGCCGGCGGGAAGTTCAGGCGCTATTAATTCGGCCGGCGGCAAAAAGATAGCTCGTACAGTTAAAAAGATCCAATATATGCCCCGCGAACTTTACTTGGGAGGCAAATGGAGATATCGCCTTACGGGCGGCATTTTATCGGCGCGCCAGAGCATAACGGTTACTTCTCTGATGCGTCAAGGAAAGATCTTTGTTGATGGGACACATCTCGAGATCCCGTTTCCTCTTGGGTCGTCGATGAAAGTGACCCTTTCACGCCATCCCGTAAAAACCATTTCTATCTGAGAAGATCTTCATGTGAACTCTCCCATGAAACCGAAATCATCCTTTGCGAAAAACCTTAACGCATGGTACCGGAAAAATGCCCGCAGTCTTCCATGGAGGGAAACCTCCGATCCCTACAAAATTTGGATCTCTGAGATCATGCTGCAGCAGACGACGGTGAATGCGGTGATCCCTTATTACAAAAAGTGGAGCAAGATATTCCCTACGGCCGGACATGTCGCGAAAGCTCCATTGCAGAAAATATTAAAAACTTGGCAAGGGTTAGGATATTACACGAGGGCAAGGAACATTCACAAGACCTCCAAGATCATTTGCGATGTGTATGATGGAAGAATTCCGGATGATCCTTGCCAATTAAGGAGGCTTCCCGGTTTTGGGCCCTATACGGTCGGGGCGGTCTTAAGTATCGCTTTTGACAAGCGGCATGCGATCATCGATGCCAATGTCCGGCGGGTGATCATGAGGATATTGGCGATCGAGGGGCATGCCAACACGGCGCAGGATGCGAACATATTGGTATTTCTTGAGAAAGAAATGCCCAGAAGAAATTTAAGAGTTTTCAATCAGGCGTTGATGGAATTAGGCGCTCTTGTGTGCCGCAACCATGAGCCGCTGTGTTTGTCATGTCCGGTCAAGGCGCAATGTCGCGGGTATAAAAAGGGCGTTCAGGAAATCATTCCTAAGCCTAAGAAAAGGATTATCAAAGATATTGATGTGGCTATTGGTATCCTCAAACGTAAGGATAAATATTTTATCCAAAAGCGTCCGGCAAACGGATTATTGGCGGACCTGTGGGAGTTTCCTGGAGGCAAGATTGAAAAAGGCGAATCTTTATCCTGCGCTCTGCGGCGTGAGTTAAAAGAAGAATTAAATATTGATATTATCTCATCACGCCACCTGATGAATGTTAAGCATTTTTACACTCAATTCCGTGTCAATCTTCATGTTTCATTATGTGAATCGAAGGCTTATCCCCGTCCCCATAAAGACCGTAAATGGTCTAATTTAAATGAGTTAAGTAAATATCCCATGCCTTCGGGAAGCGCTAAGATCGTTGAGCGATTGAGTAAAATGAACTGATGGTCTCCTGATGGAGTATTTGATGTTGCTGTTGAGAAAAGCCACAACAAAAAGAACCTTGTATCCTTAGGCGATAAATCTTATAATCATATTCTTTACTTAAAGCCTGTCTAATTTATAATATAATGAAACAATAGGTCCGGCAGAAACAACCGAATGAATGAACAAAACAAAATAAGTGATCTAAATAAAAGCGCGAAGGATATGACGCCGGAGCAGATCATACGGCTTAGCTCCAAGGAATTTAACCAGCGTCTTGTGTTTGCTTCAAACTTGAGTGAAGAGGACCAGGTTATTACGGATCTGATCTCAAAGATGTCCGATGGTATATGAAAGAAAATAAGATCGATGTCAACCCGTTGCACAAAAAAGGATTCTTGAGCATCGGATGCGCCTGCTGCACACAGGCCGTTAAAAGAGGTAAAGATATCCGTTCAGGCCGTTGGTGGTGGGAGGAACTTGGGCCAAAAGAATGCGGGATACATAATAATCCTCATCGACCAAAGAGTAAATAAAAGGACAGATCAATGAGCAAGGCCATGACAAAGTTAGATAGCCTGGAATCGCAGAGCGTTTTTATATTAAGAGAAGCCTATCGCGAGTTTAAGAATCTTGTGATGCTCTGGTCGATCGGCAAAGACAGCACGGTCCTTTTGTGGCTGGCGCGCAAGGCCTTCTTCGGTCACGTGCCTTTCCCCTTAGTTCATATCGATACAAGCTTCAAGATCCCTTCAATGGTCGAATATCGCGATAAGTCAGCTAAAGAGTGGAAGCTCAATATGGTTTACGGGCAGAACAAGGTGGCCCTTGAGGCCAAGCAAACTTTTCCCGACGGCAATATTAACCGTATTGAATGCTGCAAAGTTCTCAAATCCGAAGCGCTTAAGCACACCCTGGCCGGCGACTGGCCGCGCTATCGGCTGAACCATGAAACCGGCGCCTATGAAGTGGATACCAATACCGAACCGTATACGGGAGTGATCGTCGGTGTGCGGGCGGATGAAGAGGGGAGCCGTTCGAAAGAACGCTATTTTTCGCCGCGGGACCTGAATAATGATTGGGACGTCGGCGACCAGCCGCCGGAATTGTGGA
>JAGLMJ010000087.1 GCA_023140095.1 Candidatus Omnitrophota bacterium
GAATTATCTTTTTTTCTGATTGCGCTCTGAAAAGTTTCGTATAAGGCTCCAGAACCTTCTGGTAATCCGATCCGGATGGATCCAGGATCTCCCCGCCGGCAAGACAGTTGTAGCTGCTTGTTTTTCCTGACCAGGCAATTTGGATATCCAACTCCATGTTTTCCTCGTCAGGAAGTTCAATGAACAAACGAATGACCGGCTTACCGCTAAGCGTCCCATTATGCGCAGCCTCAGCACGGAAACAGAAACCATGTGTGGAAATATTGACGATCGTCGCTTCAAACCAGGATTTAGGCTGTTCTTCAAAACAGAACTTTGCCGGCATTTCTATTTCAACTCTCTGCGATATGCGTTCTTCTTTCATGATCTCCCTTACTTTTCTTGGGGCATCTGACATTTGCGCCTTATTCTACCAATCCCCCCCCTACGGGGCAAACGATAAATCTAAAAGAAATCTAAAAGAAAATCTAAAAGAAAACTCCTCTGTCTTCCGTCAATACTTTGAGGATCCGTTCCCACTGGGCGGCCTTCCACGCAAGCGGCTTGGTATGGGCAGGACTCGTCGAGGGCAGCAAAAGAACGGGTACAGGGCACCCGGCATGGCCTTCCTTAAAGAACTTAAAGGCCGTGTTTCCGTTGCAGAATATCGCGCGGATATTCGTGTATTTTTTCAACAAACCATCAAGGTCGTTGGCCTTCACATTGCGGATATTGGAATCAAGCGACCCCTCCCTGGTGCATGAGGCGACAACATCCCACAACGCGATGCGGTTTTTAAGCAACATTTTTTTCTTCTGCGCGTATGTTACGGGCAAGCCGTAATGAAGCAGTTTTGCCATGATCTTCCAGAACTGGTTCTGCTGGTACGCATAATACTCCCCCGCCTCCAGGGACCTGGCCCCGGGCATAGCCCCTAATATAAGTACTTTTGATCTGGAATTAATAACGGGTAAGAACGATCGTAGGACGGGCATTTTAAAGCAGTGCCGGATCTTCAGCGCAATAACGCTGCTTCCAAGATCCATTGATTTCCTTCATTATAATCATCGGCAAATTTAATTTTACCGGTTTCCTTATGAATAAGGATCATAAAAATGAACGGTATATTGCTGGGGGCTTTCTCTTCAAAGAAGACAAACCAATAATCTTGATAATGCGGAAACTCGGTGACATCATCATCTATCTGCGGTTTGAGGAGATCATACAGGTCAATAACATTCCTCTTAATGAGCTGCTTTTGAGCGACCACCTTGGATTCCTCCAGGCTGATCCCGTCGTCAAAAACGATCTGTTCATAACGATCCAAGACGGATTGCATATTCTCAGAACCGGCCGTTGCGCAGCCCATGGCCAATACAAGCATAAAGCTTAAATATTTTCTCACCGTTATCGCCTTCTTTGATTTTTCCCGCCTTTAGGCTTCTTGGAGTTTGAGATCGCGCGCCTGCGCTTTGGCCAATCCCCAAATAATCACCGAGCATCCGGCTGCAACAAAACAGAGGATCCCCGCAAAAACAAAAGCCATTAGGTACTGCTTCGTCGCGTCAAAGAAGACTCCGCCGACAACCGGACCTAAAATTCCCGCGACGCCATAGGCCGTAAAAACCCATCCGTAGTTCTGGCCGATGTGTTTCGTCCCGAAATAATCCGCCGTTGCCGAAGGGAACAAGGCGAAATTGCCTCCGAAATTCAATCCCACCAAAGCCGAAGCAAGGAAGATCGTCAAAGGCCTCGTAACGCTGACCAGCAGCATGAACGTCATCCCCTGCAATAAGAACATGATCATCATCGAACGCGGGCGGCCGATAAGATCACTGATCTTTCCCCAGAAAATACGCCCGAACGCATTAAAGATCGCTAAAATACCGACGGGCTCAACAAACCGGCCGAAACTTCCCATCCATTCGGGGGCAAAGGTCTTCCCTTGAAGGATCATCGCCATCATCGGCTTCCATTGGCCGATCGCCATCAATCCGGAAGTGGCCCCGAATATAAAGGTAAGCCAGAGCATGCAAGCCAAAGGCGTGTTGAGCATCTCTTTCCAATCCATATCAACGGCCGCCTTCATTCCGGCATCTTGAGGGTTCCACCCTTCGGGCTTCCATCCTTCCGGGGGATTGCGCAATAACGCAGCACCGAGAACCACCGCAATGGTACACACGATCCCATGGAGCACAAAAAAGGTCTGCCAGCCGAGCCCGAATCCGTCACCTTCGCTTAAACCTATGCCGACCATCAAGATCTGAGGCAGGCTCATCGCGTATCCGTCGGGAGCCGGCGGTAACATTAATACAGAAGCCGGTCCGGCAAAAAATAAGGCCCCGGCGCCGAATCCCGCCACAGCAAGCCCCGTGATCAACCCCTTTTTATCCGGATACCATTTCATGCACGCTGCGATCGGACAAACATAAGCGCAGCCGATCCCCGCGCCGCCGATGACCCCATAGGTCAAATAAAGGGCCCACGGCCTGTTCTCTTTAACAAGGAAAGCAGCCAGCAAAAAAGACAATCCTAATAAGATCCCGCCTAATGTCGCAACCTTGCGCGGCCCGATACGGTCCTGCAGGCGCCCGGCGGGGATCATCGTCAGCGCAAAGGTTAATAAGCAAAAAGAAAACGCCCATTGTGTCGTCGTGCGGCTCCAGAAGAATTCCGTCTCCAGAGGTTTCACAAAAACGCTGAACGCATAAACCGTGCCCAAAATAACCTGGACGATCAGCGCTCCAACGACTACGGTCCATCGGCCGCGTTGCTCGTTGTTACCCATAACTTCCCCTTTCCCTAAAATACAACAATTTGTAACGATGCAACCCTAAACAGACCCCCGGGGTCTGTTTGGTTCATTATTCATCCCAAGCGACAGCTTCTGAAGTTTGGCCTTCTGAAGAACTGCCCGCGTTCGATGCGGGCTGCTGTCCGGAGTTATCATCTCTTCGATTGGGCAGAAAATGAATACTGTTCGCCGCGATCCGGACACGGCTTTGCGTCTTTCCGTCCTTCTCCCAGCGGTCCTGCTTGAGGCGGCCTTCAACAATAATACCGCGCCCTTTTGACAAATACTTCGCGCAGTTTTCGGCGACCGCGCCCCAAACTTCAATATCAAAATAGGACACTTCGGTCACTTTCTCGCCACCGCTTGTATAGCTGCGGTTGTTCGCAATCGATAAATTGCAAACAGACTTTCCAGAATTCGTATACTTCAATTCAGGATCTCTCGTCAAGTTCCCCATGATATTCACGCTGTTTAAACTCATTTTTCTCTCCTTGTTTCGTTTTAGAAAAATATTATGCTTGATAATTTCAGAATGCGGCTGATCAGAATATAGGCATTGTAACACAGACCATAAAAAGAGCAACCCTATTGATTTGGATTCAAACCATCCAACAGACCCCGGGGGTCTGTTTGGTTAAACATTACAACATCTTCGGAATTTATTTTATTCAATTGAAAAAACATCCGAAACAGGCTAGAATCAAGAAAATCGATTATACCAAGTCTCATCATTTAACAAAGCTAATTGTCTATTAGTTCATAGAGAAAAGGATACACCATGATGAATGCGGCACAAAATTCCGATACCTGGACAATCAATTATAAGTTGCAATATGGCGATGGGACCGAGCATACCTTCCCTATTGTTATGAACAGCCAGACCCTTGATATTATCCAGAAGCCCAAAGATGCCTACCCGGAATGGACGAAACTGTCATGCCAGAAATGTTCGAACTGCCCGTTAAATGAAAAGAAGAACGAATACTGCCCGATCGCCGTCAAGATCAGCGACGTTGTTGATTTTTTCTGCAAACCGCAGCCCTCTAAAGACGTTGACGTCAGCATCGAAACACCCGAGCGCACGTATACCAAGAATGTCGAGATCAAGACAGTGGCTTTTTCTTTGCTTGGAATCTATATGGTCACCAGCGGCTGCCCGATCATGGATAAATTGCGCCCGATGGCCCGCTTTCACCTCCCCTTTGCAACAATGATCGAAACAACCTACCGCTCGATCTCGAATTATTTGATCGCGCAATACCTGCTGTCCCTTCAGGAAAAAAAGGCCGATTGGAACCTGGAAAATTTAAAGGTCATGTACGAAGCAATCGAAACGGTGAACATGCATTTCCGCAAACGGCTGCAGGAAGTCAGCAGCCAGAATTACGCCTTAAGCGCCCTCCTGCAGTTAGACTCTTTCGCGTCCTATATTAACATGTCCTTAAGCGAGGAGGCGTTCTTTACCGTCGAGAGCCTGTTCAACAAAGAGTTCCAGGAGGACATCCTTGCCAATCCCAAAGAAGGGCCCGAAGGCGACAGCGAGAAGATCTCTTATCAATACCAGTTCAAAATCGGCAGTAATGACCCTAAAGAATTCACCGTCCATTTAGACCGCCAAACGTTAAGACTTATCAATGGGAAGAAAGGTTCTCTTCCGTCTTGGACAGAGCTCAAATGCGATAAATGCCCGAACTGCCCGTTGGACGAGAAGAAAGTCAAGCACTGCCCCGCAGCCACAGGCGTTTCCGAC
>JAGLMJ010000088.1 GCA_023140095.1 Candidatus Omnitrophota bacterium
GTAGCTATACCATGAAGATGTCGCATTATGATCAAGCGCCGGGAAAGGTCACAGAGCAGGTTGTCGAAGCCGCAAAAAAAAGGAAGGATAACTTCTCTGCCTGAACCGGCGTTTGTGGCATATGAACCCTTGCGCGTAGGAGCGACCGCGCCTACCCGCGAGGGTTCTTTTTTTACTCCGGTTTTTGGCGCGATTCAAAGAATTTTATGGTAATATAATTACATTGGAGAGGAAAATATGGCTCAAAAAAAAGATATGTCGGGGAGCAAAATACTAATTGTTGACGACGAAGAGGATATCCGCAAAACGATCGTGTATCAACTCAAGGCAATTGGATATGAAGTTATTATTGCCCAAGACGGCGAGGAAGGCCTGCAGAAGGCCCGTGGCGAAACTCCGGATCTGATCATACTCGACCTTATGCTCCCGAAGATCGACGGGCATAAAGTCTGCGGGCTCCTTAAGAATGACGCAAGGTATAAGGGGATCCCCATTATTTTGTTTACGGCAAGGGTTCAAAAAGAAGATGTGGAATTAAGCAAAGAGGTGGGCGCGGATGCCTACATCACAAAACCGTTTGAAACCTCGGACCTGATCGGCAAGGTCAAAGAATTATTGGAAAAAGAAGGATCATGAAGGAGTCATGCGATGGTGCCGGAACAGATTGATAAAGAGTTGCGTGATTATAAACTCGCATTGGACCAGTTTGCCGTCGTGACGATCACGGATGTGGACGGCGAGATCATTTACGCCAATGATAAATTCTGTGAGGTCTCGAAATATTCAAGGGAGGAATTGATCGGGCAGACACACAGGATCATCAATTCGGGTTATCATCCGAAGGGACTCTTTAAAGATCTCTGGGAAACGATCCAGGCAGGGAATATCTGGAAGAACGAAGTCAAGAACAAGGCCAAGGACGGGACCTTTTATTGGGTCGATACCACGATCGTGCCGTTCGTGGATGAGCGTGGGGACCCGTACCAATACCTGGCTATCCGCGTCGATATCACGAACCGCAAGAAGATGGAAGAGGAGCTTCAAGAAGCGCTGTAGGAGCATAACCTTAATAAAATGGTTGTCGAGATCTATAAGACCGTGAAGCTTTTGACTGACGAGAAGGGGATCGATCTTAGGGTCACGACCGATGAGCGGCTGCCGAAGATCACCTTCGACAGGGATATGATCATTCAGGTCATCACGAACTTTGTTAACAATGCGATCAAGTTTACCGACGAGGGGTCGATCGAGGTCTCCGTTGAAAGGAACGATAATGTTGTGCATGTGACGGTCAAAGATACGGGAATAGGATTTGACGACAAAGACAAAGATAAACTTTTCAAAAGTTTTGAGCAGTTGGCAGGAGGAAAGAAGTATTCCGGGGGAACAGGCCTCGGATTAGCCATCAGCAAAGAGATCATCGATAAGCACAATGGAAAGATTTGGGCCTCGTCGGAGGAAGGGAAGGGCTCTGCATTCGGCTTTGCTATACCCGTTGTCGAGCGCCGGGGAAGAGGCTAATGAGCGGGAAGAAAATATTGATTATTGAAGATGATGTTGATATCTCGAAGGTTCTCAAGAAGAGGCTGGAAGACAAGAAGTATGTTGTTGTCGAAGCCTCTGATGGATATGAAGGGCTTTATAAATATTTAAGGCAAAAGCCAGACTTGATCATTTTAGATGTCATGATGCCCGGGCTTGACGGTTATGAGGTTTGCTGAGAGATCAGGCGGGAGATCAGGGATGAGAAAACCCCGATCATTATGCTGACGGCAAGAGCGGAGGATTATGACCGTGTTAAGGGAAAGGTCATTGGGGCAACACAATACAAAACGAAACCTTTTGACTGGGAAGATCTGTTAAAAACGATCAGTGAATGTGTTAAGGATCTCTGAAAGGATTGTCCTTGTGAAAAGAATATTAAGCCTTTTCTTTGGCATCGCGGTACCCTGCCTTATCCTTTTGCTTCCGTTAGACGTGATCCCTATTGTTGGAATCACTATTGTCGAGAAGCGGTTATTGGCCATTTTTGCCTTTGCGATCATTTTCTGGGTCTTTGAGCCGATCCCCGTCTTTGCGGCTTCTGTTTGCGTTATTTTTCTTGAAATGATCATGATCTCGGATGGCGCGCTGATATGGCTTCGAAGCCAAGCAGGCTCCGAAAATTTCGGGATACTGGTTCCCTACAAAGATATTTTTCACACCTTCGCTTCTCCGATCATTCTGCTTTTCCTCGGCGGATTCTTTCTCGCGATGGCCGCGACAAAATATAAACTCGACATCAATCTCGCCCGGGTTCTCCTCAAGCCGTTCGGCAAGAGGCCGGCGATGGTGATGCTCGGCGTCATGATGATCACGGCCCTGTTCTCGATGTTCATGAGCAACACGGCGACGACGGCGATGATGCTTGCGATCATCGCTCCGGTCCTCGCACTTTTCGATCCCGACGATCCCGGCAAGATCGCGATGGCCATGGCCGTTCCTTTCGCGGCAAACATCGGCGGGCTCGGAACCCCGATCGGGACCCCGCCTAATGTCGTGGCGATGAAGTATCTGACCGGAGATATGGCCGTTTCCTTTAGCGGATGGATGGCCTTTGCGGTGCCTTATGTGATCGTGCTTTTAATTTTTGCCTGGATCGTATTGCTGTTCTTTTACCAGCCGGCTGTAAAGGAGATCAACCTTCAGATCAAAGGGCAGTTTATGAAAACGCCCAAAGCGGTTGCGGTCTACATTACTTTTGGAGCAACTATTCTTCTATGGTTATTCGGCAGCAGGATCGGCCTTAATTCCTATATTGTCGCCATGATCCCGATCACTGTTTTCACGGCCGGCGGCATTATTACGGCATCAGACATGAAAAAAATGTCTTGGGATGTGCTCTGGCTTCTTTCCGGCGGTATCGCGCTTGGCGTCGCGTTAGCCAAGACGGGATTGAGCCAACATCTCATTGCCAGCATCCCATTTGATCAATTTACGCCTTGGACGATCGTTGCCGTCAGCGTTCTGTTTGCCATGGTCATGGCGACGTTCATGTCGAATACGGCTACGGCGAATCTTATTCTGCCCATTATCGCTATGCTTGGGGCGAGTCTTTTATCATTAGGCGAATTGGGGGGAGCCAAAATGATCATCATTGCGACGACATTCGGCTGTTCCCTCGCGATGCTTCTTCCTGTCAGTACGCCTCCTAATGCCCTGGCCTATGCGACCGGTTTCTTTAAAACGAAGCATATGATTAAGGCCGGGATCGTCGTTGATATGGCAGGCTACGCGATGATCTTCTGTCTGATCTTTGTTTTGAACCGGGCCGGTTTTTTCGAGGGGTAATATCCGATTCTTGATGACACATAAAATTCTTCGCTTATTGTTCTTGCTAAAGTCATAAAATCTGGTTAAAATCTCATATATTGTACATTAGCAGGGCAACTGGGAGCTCACCGTTATTTATTAGAACGGTTTACATAGATCGGCAAAGTGAACTATAAATTAATATTGATCTATCGGAGAAAACTATGAACAGAAAGATGGTGGTATTATTGGTATTTCTTTTGATCCTCGTTGGGATTATTATTATCGGCAAGCAAAAAGAACAGGCGATTCAATTAGAAAAGGTAGAGACCAGTGCAGCTAATCAATTAAGAAGAATTACCGCTGAAGCCCAAAAGGCAAAGCGAATGGCCCTGGAAGAGACCAGAAGGATCGAGGCTGCAGCTCAAAGGGCAAAACAAGCGGCTTTAGAAAAAGCTAGAATAGCTGAAGCGAGGGCTCAAAAAGCAAAAGAAATGGCGCAAGAAGCTGTAAGGCAAAAAGCTGTAGAAATACAGGCCAAGATCAATGACCTTGTTGCCCAAGCGAATACTTTATTAGGCAGCGCTGAATATCAAAAAGCCATTAATATTGCCCAGGCGATCCTTAGTTTAGATCCAAACAGTTCTGAGGCCACTTCGATCATTGAGAAGGCTACGGCAAAGCTTAAAGAGGCCGCAGCGAAGCAGGTTGAGGCCGTTACGGATGCGATCCAAGTTCCCGCGGCTGCTTCGGGCGAATAATCAGGGTATATTCAAGATAGGCCCCGAAAATGTCAGGGTCGATCTTAGACGCAGTCAGTCTTAGTCTTAGTCTTTTGACAGCAATATTAACTTATGGTATACTTTCAAAGCTATGGATAGATTAATGAATCAAAAAATGCGCGTTTTCTGCATTACGCTTTTTCCCGCGTGGAGAAAGTTAACGAGGAGAGGTGTGTTTTGATCCATTAATTAAATAGTTTTTTCAAGAGTTTCCAAGCCACCGATCCTTAAATGTGATCGGTGGCTTTTTTAGTGCACCCAGCATGGGCGCTTGCTAGTCGGTGAAAGACCGATACGGAGGTTGATAGTGCCAACCGTTAGCTTAAAAGGGTGTCCATCGTGAGGTGGAAT
>JAGLMJ010000089.1 GCA_023140095.1 Candidatus Omnitrophota bacterium
GCGAACGGCCAGAGCCACGACGAGAACCATGTGTCGAGGACATCTTCATCCTGCTTGAGGTGTGTTGATCCGCAGTGAGGGCATTGTTGAGGCGCACTCCGCGCGACGATCGGCTCGTTGCAGTCCGGAGCGTCGCAATACCAGACGGGAATGCGATGGCCCCACCAGATCTGGCGCGAGATGCACCAGTCCCGGATATTCTCCATCCAGTTCATGTACACTTTCGTCCATCGTTTGGGGTAAAAGGTGATCTTCCCCTTCTTGACCGCTTCGATCGCGGGCTTCGCCAAAGGTTTCATTTTGACGAACCATTGCCGTGAAAGATAAGGCTCGACGACCGTGTGGCAGCGGTAGCAATGCCCGACGGCATGCGCGTACGGCTCGACCTTCTCCAGGAGCTTGCGCTCGCGCAAGGCTTCGACGATGGCCTCCCTCGCCTCGAAACGGTCCATGCCCTCGTAATCCCCTGCCCGGTCATTGAGCCGCGCGTCGGGGTGCAGGATGTTAATAAATTCGAGATCATGGCGCTTGCCCATCTCAAAGTCATTAGGGTCATGCGCCGGGGTGACCTTAACGGCGCCGGTCCCGAATTCCGGATCGACAAACTCGTCGCTGATGATCTTGATTTCCCGGTCCATCAAAGGCAGGACCAACGTCTTGCCGATCAGGTCCTTGTAGCGCTTGTCTTTTTTATTGACGGCAACGGCGGTGTCACCCGGCATGGTTTCCGGGCGCGTCGTGGCCACGGTTAAAGATTCATCGGGAGTGTCTTTAAACGGATAACGGATATAATAAAGGTTGCCCTGCATCTCATGGTGCTCGGCCTCCTCGTCGGAAAGCGCGGTGTGGCAGCGCGGGCACCAGTTGATGATGTACTCGCCGCGGTAGATCAGGCCTTTCTCATAGAGCCGGACAAAGACTTCGCGGACGGCATCGCTGTAACCGTCGTCCATCGTAAAGCGCGTGCGCGACCAGTCGCAGGATGACCCCAGTTTTTTTAACTGGTGGATGATCGTGTCCCCATATTGCTTTTTCCAATCCCATAACCGCTCTAAAAAGGCCTCCCGGCCGACGTCCTGCCTCTTCTTCCCCTCTTTGGCGAGCTGTTTCTCGACGACATTTTGCGTGGCGATGCCGGCATGGTCGGTCCCCGGCATCCAGAGGGCTTCGCATCCCTTCATCCGCTTGTACCGGATGATAATATCCTGCAGGGTGTTGTTCAGGGCGTGGCCCATGTGCAGGATGCCGGTCACGTTAGGCGGCGGAATGACGATGGTGTACGGCTCCTTGCCGGAAGAGGCGTCGGCGTGGAAAAGGTTTTCCTTTTCCCAACGGGTGCACCATTTGTCGTCGATTTCCTTGAAATTGAAGCGTTTTGAGAGTTCAGTCATGGTTAAGGACGTCATCTGAGGAACAACTTGCTGATTACTACCGGCGACGAAGGATCTCGACTTTCTGACGACAGTCGAAAACCAGTCGAGATTCTTCGGCCTTCGGCCTCAGAATGACGGGGGGTTATCTATCCCTTCTGGTCTTTTAACAATTTATATTCAATGCTATCGGTTAACGCCTCCCAGGACGCTTCGATGATGTTCTCATGCACTCCGACGGTCGTCCAGGAGTCTGTATTATCTTGAGACTCGATGAGGACGCGGACTTTAGCGGCCGTTCCGGCGGCCGTATCGAGGACGCGGACCTTATAATCGGTCAAGTGCATTTCTTCAAGCCGCGGATAAAATTTCTTCAGCGCCTGTCTTAACGCGTTGTCCAAGGCTTCGACAGGGCCGTTTCCGTCCGACGCGCTGAATTTGCTTTTGCCGTTGACGTTGACGCGGATCGATGCCTCGGCAAAGACCCTCCCGTCAAAACGCTTTTCGGAGGAGGTCTTAAAGCCTTCGAGCTTAAAGAACGGTTTATACTTTTTTAAGGACCGCTTGACAAAAAGTTCGAAGGACGCGTCGGCCGCTTCAAATTGATAGCCGCTGTGTTCCTTGTCCTGGAGTTTTTTAAGCAGTTTTTTGGCTTGCGGTGATTTCTTATCGAGCGTCACGTCGATCTGCCGGGCTTTGAGGATGATCGGCATTTTTCCGGCGAGCTCCGAGGTGACGAAGCGGCGGTGGTTACCGACGATCTTCGGGTCGATATGTTCATAGGCCAGCGGGTTCTTGATCATCGCGTCGATGTGGACGCCGCCCTTGTGGGCAAAGGCGGAGTGCCCGACGAACGCGGCATTGTCGGCGAGCTTGAAATTGCTGATCTCGCTGATAAAATAAGAGGTCTCCATCAATTTGCTGATGCTCTTATCGGGGATGGATTTCTGCTTCATCTTTGTATGCAGGATCCCGATGATCGTGCAGAGATCCGCATTGCCGCACCTCTCCCCTAATCCGTTAAATGTTCCCTGGACGTGGACGCAGCCGGCCTCGACGGCGGCGATGCTGTTGGCCACCCCGACGCCGAGATCATCATGGGCGTGGATGCCCAGCGGAGCGTCGAACTTTCCCTTGATCTCGAGGACGATATTCTTGGTCTCGCGCGGCAGCGTGCCGCCGTTGGTATCGCAAAGGATGATGCAGTCCGCCCCGGCGTCCTGCGCGGCGCAAAGCGTTTGAAGCGCGTATTCCGGATTGGCCTTATACCCGTCGAAGAAATGCTCGGCGTCATAAAACACTTTCTTTTTCTTCTTCTTGAGAAACCCGACGGAATCGGCGATCATCTTCAGGTTTTCGCCCAGCGTTGTTTTGATGACATCCGTGATGTGCAGGTCCCAGGTCTTGCCGAAGATCGTGATGACCTCGGTCTGGGACTTGATGAGTTCCCGCAGGTTCGCGTCTTGCGAGGCTTTGGTCTTCGCGCGGCGCGTTGACCCGAACGCGGCGACTTTCGCGTTCTTTAATTTTTTCTTCCGGACTTCCTTGAAATACGCCTTATCCTTCGGGTTAGAGCCCGGCCAGCCGCCTTCGATATAGTGGATTCCGATCTCGTCGAGCTTTTTGGTGATCTTGATCTTATCGTTGAGCGTAAAGGCGATGCCTTCGGTTTGGGAACCGTCCCGCAGCGTTGTGTCATAGATGGTTATACGCGACATGGTGCTTATTTCCCCGTCATTTTCGTCATTTATCATTAAGATAAAATGACGAGGCTCGCCAAAAATCATTATTTTTGGCGGCTTTTTTCCAATTGAAAGGCCTTGTGCAATGCCTTGACCGCTTTGATCACCTGGGTGCTGTTGATGATACAGGAAATACTGATCTCTGATGTGGCGATCATTTCGATATTGATCTTATTCTTTGCCAGCGTCTGGAACATCTTGGCGGCAATGCCGTGATGCGACCGCATTCCGGAACCGACAATGGAAATGCGGGCAATATTCTTGTCTTGCAGCACTTCACCGGCTTTGATCCTTTTGGCGATCTTTTTGGCGGCGGCAAAAGTTTTTGATAATCCCTTTTTGGGCACTGTGAAGGAAATATCCGTATGCCGTGTATGGCTGACATTCTGGACGATGATATCGACATTGGCCCCTGTCTTGGATATTTCGGTGAATATCTTGGCGGCAATGCCGGGTTGGTCCGGTACCGCGCGGATGGTGATCTTGGCGTCAGACTTGCTGCTGGTGACTCCTTGAACAACCACTTCCTCCAGTTTGCTGGTTTTTTTCACTATCATGGTTCCTTCCTCCTTAGAAAAACTCGAGCGTACGTGAATCGGGATATTAAATCGCTTGGCCACCTCGATGGAGCGGGCCTGCATGACCTGGGCGCCCAGGGATGCCATTTCCAGCATCTCATCGAAAGTGATCGTTTTAATTTTCTTGGCTTCCTTGACGATACGCGGGTCCGTCGTATAGATGCCGTTGACATCCGTGTAGATCTCGCAAACTTCAGCCTTTAATGTTTGCGCGAGGGCCACGGCGCTTAAGTCCGACCCTCCGCGTCCGAGCGTTGTGATATCATCCTTTTTGTTCACGCCTTGAAAACCGGCGACAATGACAATTTTATTTTCGGCCAAGGCGTTGTGTATCCTTCTGGCGCAGATCGATTCGATACGCGCCTTGGTATGGGATCGATCTGTTTTGATCCCTACCTGCGTTCCCGTGAACGAGATCGCGTCATGCCCTTGAGCCTTGATCGCCATCGCCAAGAGCGCGGAAGATATTTGCTCTCCTGTTGACATGAGCATGTCCATTTCCCGGTCGGGAGGATTCTTGGTGATGCTGAAAGCCAGTTCCTCAAGCTCGTCCGTCGTATCTCCGAGGGCCGAAACGACGACAACGATCCCGTTATTTTTTTTCTTTGAGCTGAGAATGCGTTTAGCGACGATCTTGATCCGGTCGATATTAGCGACGGAAGA
>JAGLMJ010000009.1 GCA_023140095.1 Candidatus Omnitrophota bacterium
GCTCTTGGCACAGGGTAGTTCACAAATGCTGGAGAAGAATGGCGGACTAAAGGAAAGTCAGAAAAAGTCAACGTCCATGATTTTCCAGATAAGAATAAAGGCAAAGCGATTCCCTATGGAGTTTATGATCTGAAACGAAATGTTGGTTGGGTCAGTGTTGGAATCGATCATGATACAGCTGCATTTGCCGTTGAGACTATTAGACGATGGTGGCGTCGACTGGGACAAAAAACTTATCCTGATGCCAGCTCTTTGATGATTACCGCTGATAGCGGTGGTAGCAATAGTTCTCGTACTCGCCTCTGGAAATGGGAATTGCAAAAGTTGGCTAATCAGATTGGGATGACGATTACCGTCTGTCATTTTCCTCCGGGGACTAGCAGATGGAATAAGATTGAACATCGACTCTTTTCGTTCATCTCCAAGAATTGGCGTGGTCAACCTCTTTTGACTCATGCCGCTATTGTTAATCTCATTGCGGCTACCAAGACTGATGCTGGATTGAAAGTTCATTGTGTTTTGGATACAAAAAAATACCCAAAGGCGGTTAAACCGACAGCAGAACAAATGGCCAGAATCAATTTCAAACCCAATAAGTTCTATGGCGATTGGAATTATTCTGTTATCCCCGACAAGAAATAGGGAAGTCATTTCTTTACGGAGCCTTAGGTGGGCCGTTGGTCGGCAACAGTGATCCGAAGTTTGCGGGTCTTGCAACACAGGTTATTTGGGATAATGTTGATAAGAAAATTATCTCCGAGAGATCGGGAAATAAAGAATACCTCAGCGAGCTAGGCCAAGCAGGTGCTACGCTTCCTGAACGGGTCAATAAAGACGAGGATTTCTTGAGACATCCAGATGCCCGGCGTTTGCTCAAGACGTTTGGCGAGTTGGCTCAACAGGTGCAGGATTATTTTGACGGCCATGCCCAGGAATTGGAAATGGCCTTGACCTATGATGAGGAACAAAAGCTGTGGACCATTCATATTTTACAAACGAGCTTTTTGGAACCGGCTCGCAAAGACTCGTACTGGGCAATGCTGAGTAGAACTTCATCACCAGTGAATCAAATACAAGAGACTGCCGCGTCATCACCGGGCGGTATTGACCTCAACCCAAATAATTCTCTAGCTAAACCCCCGGCTATGCCGGGGAGAATCGCAAAGGCTATGCCGTAGTATTTGACAAAAAAGGCTCCCTTCGTAAAAATGGTCGGCAAAAGAAGCTGTTCCAAAGCCGACAACGAAAGGAGCCTAAAGATGAAAAGTAGTTTAACACATACGGCTTGGGAATGTAAATATCATGTTGTTTGGATTCCGAAGAAACGCCAGAAAGTATTGTATGGAAAATTACAGAAAGAGGTTGGATCGATACTGGGAAAGCTCTGTCAGTATAAAGGGGTGGAAGTAATAGAGGGGAAAGTTTGTGCAGATCACGTGCATGCGTGTTTATCAATACCACCGAAGTTTGCAGTTTCGACAATAGTAGGGTACTTGAAAGGTAAGAGTACAATGATGGTGTTTGAGAAGTACAGCAATCTAAAGAAGAATTTTAGAGGGCACAAGTTTTGGGCACGAGGGTATTATGTTAGCACCGTTGGGCATGATGAAGGAAAGGTGCGAAAATACATTCGAGATCAGGAGATGAATGAGGATCTTGGGGAAGGTCAAAGCGGTGGAAGTAATCCCTTTGAGGGAAGCCAGTGGTAAATGCAGAAATGATCACATTAAAATGATGAAAGAATTTTGGAGCAGCTTCGATATTAAGTGAGGCACAATAAATTGAAAGGCTCCCTTTAGGGGCGCAAGTAAGAGAGCCCTTATAGGGCTTTAACCAAACCACCAGCTTTTCTGGTGGTCATGAGTTTAGACCTTCAAACGCAAGGGCATGAAATAGAATTCAATATGCCCTTCGATGCCCAAACGATTATGAACTCCCCCATTGACGGTCTTGCCCCTGTCATCATTCAAATCGTTCCTGCCAATTTACCGCTTTTGCTCGGTAACAGTGAGCAAGGAGATGAAAACAAATTTTGGGACACAATACTTAATTCCGTCGAATAATGATAATTAAGTAATGTGTCCCGGTAGAATTCCGGTAGAATTTTTGTCTGTTAGGGGAAGTTTTGTTTGACCATAGGCATAAGATTAATTAGAATAAAGCATTATATACCGGGATATTAAAAAGGATCAACCATGAAATCAAAAAAGTTTATTTTTCTTGCTGCATTTATGCTGGTGGCCTCTTTTTGCTCAATGAGTTCGGCAGAAACAATCTATTTAAAAGATGGAAGGGTTTTAAGAGAGAAGATCGTTGAGAGAAAATCCTACTATATTATTACCAAGGTGGGGAGAGTTTTCAATAAATATTATTTAGGCCAGATCGATCGTATTGAGGAAGAGACATTAGTGGATGATATGGATGTCGATCGGCTTGAAGCGGAAGGCGTGTCGATCGATAAGGCAAAGTTAATAGTGGTTTTTATCAATGTCAGCGGCGTTCGTCGGGTCATGGAAGAAAATCTCAAACAAGTGCTCAATGGTGTTCCGGAGGAACAAAGGGGACTTTATGCAAAATTATTTAACGTTGATGAGATTATCGAGCGCTTAGTTCCTCTTTACGATAAATATTATACTGAGAAAGAACTTTGGGATATTGTTGAATTCTATGAAAGTCCCGCCGGAAAGAAAATCCTTGAAGTTACACCGGAGATCATGAAGGAATCCATCGGTGTAAGTCTTAAGTATTTTGAGGAAAAAACGGCACCTTAATATTCGTTTCTTTCCGGGAAAAGGTAGTGTTTATTCTCAAAAAGAAGCGATTCCTGCCTTGCGATGCACAATTTATTCAGATTATAACCTAATGCATGACAGTGCTTTATGTAAAATTAACCAAAAAAGCGCCGGTTTTTATGTAATTCTATTTGACCTTAAAAATTTTCTCTGATATATTAACTGGGTTCATGATCTTTGTAACAAGTTATCCCACAGCAACTTATTATCTTGCAGTTTAGAAAATCATAGCCAAATGCGCGCGAATGGTTTTCTTTCCCCTTAATCAATATTTTACGAAAGTAAACAGAACCATTATTAATCAAAGGAGTTAGGCAAATGATCGACCGCTATACACTATCGAAGATGGGGAATATCTGGTCCGAAAAGCATAAGATGGAAATTATGCTTAAAATCGAAATTCTTGCTTGCGAGGCTATGTGCAAGCTGGGAACCATTCCTAAGAAGTCCATGGAGAAGATCAAAAAGAACGCGAAGTTCGATATTGACGAGGTCAAAAGATTAGAAGAAAAAACGAAGCATGATATCGTCGCGTTCATCAACAATGTCGGAAAGTCTATCGGCGCTGAAGCGCGGTATCTTCATATGGGCCTGACCTCGTCGGACCTCTTGGATACAGCCCTTTCTGTTCAATGCGTCGAAGCCAGCGACCTTCTTCTTGCGGATGTGAAAAAGATGCTGCTGGTCTTGAAGCAGAAGGCCAAGAAATATAAAGACACGCCCTGCATCGCCCGGACGCACGGTGTTCATGCCGAGCCGATGACCTTTGGTTTAAAACTGGCTGTATGGTATGACGAGATGAAGCGCAATGAAGAGCGCATGGAGAAGGCTAAGGAGATGATGAGTTTCGGAAAGCTGTCCGGCTCCGTCGGGACATATGCGAATATTGACCCGTTTGTCGAAGAATATGTTTGTGAAAAACTGCACCTGAAACCGGCGAACATCGCGACCCAGATCATCCAAAGAGACCACCATTGCCAGTTCGTTTCAACGATCGCTCTTATCGGATCGACCTTAAACAAGATCGCGACAGAGATCCGTTTATTGCAGAAAACCGAAGTTTTGGAAGTCGAGGAGCCGTTCTTCAAAGGGCAGATAGGGTCTTCGGCCATGCCGCATAAACGTAATCCTGTTGCCTGCGAGCGCGTTTCAGGATTATCCCGCATATTACGGGCTAATGCCCAGGCCGCTTACGAGAATATTTGTCTTTGGCACGAGCGTGATATCAGCCACTCATCGGTCGAACGCATTATTCTTCCCGATAGTGCTGTTGCGCTTAATTACATGTTCCATAAGATTATTCCTATTCTCGACGGACTCTTGGTCTATCCGAAGAATATGATCACCAGCCTTAGCAAAACCAAAGGCCTTATTTATTCGCAGAGAGTTTTGCTTGAACTCATGAAAAAAGGTTTAGCGCGTGAGGCGGCTTACGAAATTATTCAGCGTTGCGCCATGCAGGTTTGGCAGGAGACATCTGATTTCAAGGATATCCTTAACCGTGACCGTAAGGTGAGAAAATATTTGAAGGCAAGTCAAATTGAGGCCTGTTTCGATATTAAATACTACACGCGCCACACCGATATGATCTTTAAGCGGGTAGGGCTAAAATAGGATTTATGCCGGCTGATGATAAAGGGAACCTTTATGGAAAAAAGAGAACGGATTTATGAAGGAAAGGCCAAGATCGTTTATAATACCGACGATCCTGATCTGATCATTCAATATTTCAAGGATGATACCACCGCGTTCAATGCCGCGAAGCGGGGAACGGTGATGAATAAGGGTATTATTAACAATGGGATCTCAACCAAGGTCTTTGAATTCTTAAATTCCGAAGGAATCCCGACGCATTATGAGCGGCGCCTCGGAGACCGGGAAATGCTGATCAAAAGGGCTAAGATCGTGCCGATCGAGGTGATCGTGCGTAATAAAGCCGCGGGGTCAATCTGCCGTATCCTCGGGCTTGAAGAAGGGATGAAACTAACTCCTCCTGTTCTGGAGTTTTGCTATAAAAAGGATGATCTCAATGATCCTCTGATCAATGAGCAGCATATTTGCGCTCTTAACTTGGCCAGCGACGAAGAAGTTCAGACCATGAAACGCTACACGTTGAGGATCAACGAATTAATGAGCAAATTTTTTGCGAATTCAAATCTCGAATTGATCGATTTTAAACTGGAATTTGGAAGATATAAAGGCGAAATTGTTTTAGCCGATGAAATCTCTCCGGACACCTGCCGGTTGTGGGAGATCGGAACGGGCAAGAAGTTCGATAAGGACCGTTTCCGGCACGATATGGGAGATATCGAGGAAGCCTACCAGGAAGTTTTGAGTAGAGTCAGTAAATAGTTGTGAGGCGCAGGCTGTAATATTGAAAATTCATGACCTGTCCTTACATACAGATTTCTTACCACTAATCTTGCTCCACTATTCATGATTTGGCGAATTGAAATAAAACATAAAAGGAATGTTTTTGATTCCTTCGGTGAAGGCATTGAGAAGTCCATTGTGGATTTGGGCTTCAGAAGTGTTTCTAAGGTCGAGGTGACCCATGTCTATAATCTCGAGGGGGTGCTGACCGCCGAAGATGTCCAGACCATCTGCCGCGACCTGCTTGTCGATAACATCACGCAGGAATATGATTTTGCGCCGCAAAAACCTTTCCGGCCTAAAGCTTCAAAGAAAACACACATCATAGAGATCGCTCATAATCCCGGCGTCATGGATCCGGTCGAAGAATCAACGATCAAGGGGATCAAGGACCTTGGGATCAATCAGGTCCGGTCTGTCCGCACGGCCCGGAAATATCTTGTGCACGGGGCCCTGACGAAGAAGGACCTCGAGACGATCACGAATAAAGTCCTTTCCAATAAACTTATTCAGCATGTCGTTGACCATACGGAGCCTGCTAAGGCGCCAGGCATCCCAAAAGAGGGAGCTTCATTTGACCTTGTCCTGATCGATCTGATGCAAGCGCGCGACCGGCAGCTCATGAAGTTAAGCAGCGACGGGCAATTGTTCTTGAACCTCGATGAAATGAAGGCGATCCGGAAATATTTTAAGAGGATCAAGCGCAATCCTACCGATTGCGAACTTGAGACGATCGCCCAGACATGGAGTGAACACTGTTATCATAAAACGTTCCGCGGAAATATCCGGTATTCGTATTCGGATAATGGAAAAGTGAAAACAAAAACGATCTACAACCTTATGAAGACAACGATCGTCAAGGCAACTAAAGAGATCGACAAGTCCTGGTGCGTGTCCGTTTTTCATGACAATGCCGGCGTGATCAAATTTGATGAAGACTCCAATGTTTGCTTTAAGGTCGAGACGCATAATCATCCTTCGGCGCTCGAACCTTTCGGCGGCGCTAACACGGGGATCGGCGGCGTGATCCGTGATATTTTAGGCACGGGGCTTGGGGCCAAGCCGATCTGCAGCACCGATATTTTTTGTTTTGCCCCGCCGGATACGGATTTCAAGAAATTGCCGCCGGGAACCCTGCACCCCAAGCGGGTCATGAAAGGCGTTGTCAGCGGCGTGCGTGATTATGGCAACAAAATGGGAATACCGACGGTTAATGGCGCCATTTTATTTGATGAGAGGTTTGTCGGCAACCCGCTGGTCTATTGCGGCAGTGTCGGCATCATGCCGAAAGATAAAGTGTACAAAAAGTCCCGGAAAGGCGATGTGGTCGTTGTTGTCGGCGGGAAGACGGGCCGCGACGGCATCCATGGCGCGACCTTTTCCTCCGGGGAATTAACGACGGAATCGGAAGTGGTCTCCTCCGGCGCTGTCCAGATCGGCGATCCCATTCAGGAAAAGAAGGTCCTTGATGTCCTGATGCAGGCGAGGGACCGCGGTCTTTACACGGCCATTACGGATTGCGGGGCGGGCGGATTATCGAGCGCCGTCGGTGAGATGGGGGAAAAATTAGGCGCCCGGGTGGACCTCGAAAAAGTTCCTTTGAAATATCAGGGGCTCAACTATGAGGAGATCTGGATCTCGGAATCGCAGGAGAGAATGGTTTTATCGGTCAATCCTGAAAAAGCCAAAGCGCTTCTCGATCTTTTTGCCGGTGAAAATGTTGAGGCGACGGTGATCGGGGAGTTTACCGGCAATAAACGCCTTGAGCTTTTCTACAACGGCTGTCAGGTCTGTGACCTGAGCATGGCATTCCTGCATGAGGGTAACCCGAAGATCACCAAGACGGCGCGCTGGGTCAGCCCGAAATCAAAGGATCCGAGGATCCCTCGACGGGATAATCTTAGCGATAAATTATTTGAAGTTCTCTCGCACTACAATGTGTGCTCGAAAGAATGGGTGATCCGTCAATATGATCATGAGGTCCAGGGCGCAAGCGTGATCAAGCCTTTGGTCGGCCCCAACTGCGACGGGCCTTCTGACGCCAGCGTGATCGCCCCTAAGCTGGGAGTGAAGAAGGGGCTGGCTATTTCTAACGGTATTAATGTCCGTTACGGCATGATCGATCCGTTCTGGATGGCGGCGTCGTGTATCGATGAAGCGGTCCGCCAGATCGTCGCTGTCGGTGGGAATATCGATAGGATCGCTATTCTGGATAATTTCTGTTGGGGAAATCCCGATAAGCCGGACCGCTTAGGCGGGTTGGTACGTGCCGCCCAAGGATGCTATAAAACCGCCGTCGGTTATCATACGCCTTTTATTTCAGGTAAAGACAGCTTGTATAACGAGTACAAAGATGGGGATAAATCTATTGCGATTCCCGGGACGATCCTTATTTCCGCGGTCGGGATCGTTGATGATGTGACGAAAAGCATTACGATGGACCTTAAAGAGGCGGGGAACTTGATCTATTGCGTCGGCAAGACTTATGATGAATTAGGCGGGTCGATCTATTTAGACACCTATGGATTATTAGGCAGCACCGTTCCGCAGGTCAATACAAAGCGCGGCATGAAGACTTTCGCGGCCCTTTCATCAGCGGTGAAAAAGGGAGTGATCCGGTCGATGCATGATTGTTCGGAAGGGGGCATTGGGGTTGCCCTGGCGGAGATGGCTTTCAGCGGCGGGCTAGGGGTAACCGCGCGCCTTGATCAAGTGCCTTTTAAAGGAGGCGCGAACAGGGACGATACAGTTCTCTTCTCGGAATCAAATTCACGGTTCCTTGTTGAGGTTAAGCCGGGCGATCAGAAAAAGTTTGAACAGTTATTAAAAGGGATTTCTTTCGGGCTTATCGGTAGGGTTGAAGATTCTCCGGAGTTTATTGTGTACGGGCTTAAAACACAGGTTTGTATAAACGCATATATCCAGGACCTCAAAGAGGCCTGGCAGAAGCCATTGAGATGGTAAAAGAATAGGAGAGATCATGGTTAAACGCAAAAAAAACGGGGAAGACTTGAAACAGGAAGATACATGGCGGGTGTTTCGCATTATGGCGGAATTTGTCGACGGATTTCATGAGCTTTCTGAAGTTGGCCCTGCGGTAAGCATCTTTGGGTCGGCAAGAACGAAAGGAACCAATCCATGGTATAAACAGGCCGAGAAAACAGCTTCACTTCTTGCCAAAGAGGGATATGCCGTTATTACCGGTGCGGGTCCCGGGATCATGGAAGCCGGAAATAAAGGAGTCTCAAAAGTTAAGGGAACTTCTATCGGTTTGAACATTGATCTGCCGTATGAGCAGAAGCCCAACCGTTATGTGAAACGGCTTCATTTCGTTCCATTACTTTCTTCTGCCGGAAGTTCATGTTCGTCAAATATGCCCAGGCATATGTCATTTTTCCCGGAGGGTTTGGCACATTGGATGAATTCTTTGAAAGCATCACTCTTATTCAAACAAAGCGTATGGGGGAAATTCCGGTCATTCTTTTCGGAAGTAAGTTTTGGAACGGGCTTGTTGATTGGTTCAAGCAATCTGTGCTCAAAGAGAAAAACATCGACCCTGAAGATTTGAATATCTTTCAGGTCGTCGATACGCCGGAAGATGTCGTGAACGTGATCAAGAAATTCTACAGTAACAAGAAAAAATAAATGCCTAAAAAACCCAAAATTATCGTTTTAAGGACCGCCGGAACGAATTGTGATGTTGAAACGGCTTTTGCTTTTGAAAGTTTCGGCGCGCAAGTGGATTCCGTGCACATCAATAAACTTTTTAGCAATGATGTTCGTTTAAAAGATTATCATATTCTTGCGATTCCCGGCGGTTTTACCTACGGGGATGACATTGAATCAGGACGGATCTTGGCCAATGAATTGCGTATCCGGTTAGGCGAGGACTTATGCCGGTTCATCGGCGAGGAAAAGCTGGTCATAGGCATTTGTAACGGCTTCCAGGTTTTAGTCAAATCAGGAATTCTCCCGGACGGCTTGGATCAGAAGGAAGAAGAACGTGATCCTTCTCAGAAGGCGACCCTGATCAATAATGATTCAGGTAAGTTCGAGGACCGTTGGTGCTATCTCAGCGTCCAGGGAAAAAGCGTTTGGACGCAAGGGCTCAACGATACCGTCTATTATCCGGTCGCCCACGCTGAAGGGAAATTTGTTCCGCAGGACGCGGAAGTTCTTGGCCGGCTAAATACAAACGGGCAGGTGGCGTTCCGTTATTGCGGGCCTGCCGGCAAACGCGCGGGCTATCCCGGGAACCCTAACGGGTCTGTCGAGGATATTGCCGGGATCACCGATCCGACGGGCCGCGTGCTAGGGTTGATGCCGCATCCCGAGCGGCATTTTTTATTTACCCAGCATCCCTACTGGTCGCGGTTGGGCGCCAACGGCCGTTACGGGCAAGGGGCCAAGATCTTTAAGAATGGTATCGATTATATTAAGGATAAGTTCTTATGAAGAAAACAACGTACAAAAGCAGCGGAGTGGACATTAACAAGGCCAACGCATTCGTGAAGGCGATCAAAAGTGATGTGGCCAGCACTACCGGGACTTCTGTCATTTGTCGCAAAGGTGCTTTTGGCGGGTTGTTCGCTTTAGCGAAGGGCCAATACAAGAATCCCGTGTTGGTTTCTTCTACCGACGGGGTGGGAACGAAACTTCTCGTCGCCCAAGCAGTCGGGAAGCATGATACGGTCGGTATTGATCTCGTGGCCATGAATGTTAACGATATTCTCTGCGTGGGCGCTAAGCCTCTTTTCTTTCTTGATTATATTGCGTGCGGCAAATTAAGGCCAAAGGTCTTAGGCAATGTCGTCAAGGGCATTGCCGCGGGATGCCGCCAGTCCGGCTGCAGTTTGATCGGCGGGGAAACAGCCGAAATGCCGGGGATGTACAAGCCGGATGAATATGACCTGGCTGGCTTTGCGGTCGGTATTGTTGAAAGAAGCAAGATCGTCGACGGGTCGGCGATCAAGGCCGGCGATCAGGTGATCGGCTTGCCGTCGACGGGACTGCATTCAAACGGATTTTCCCTGGCGCGCAAGGTCCTTTCTCCGGGCGCGCAGAAAAAATATGCTAAAGAATTATTAACGCCGACACGCATTTATGCGAAGGAAGTTTCGGGCCTTCTTTCGAAGTTCCCTGTTCGCGGGATCGCGCATATTACCGGCGGGGCATTCTACGATAAGCTGACGAAGATCCTTCCTAAGGGAAAATGTTTTGCCATTGACCGGGGAAGCTGGCCTGTTCCGGAAATATTTCACATTATTCAAAAAAAGGGTAAAATAGGGGATCGCGAAATGTACAGGACGTTTAATATGGGTATTGGCATGGCCCTTGTTTTCCGTAAAAAAGACATTTCCGCGGTCAGGTATTATCTTAAAAAGAAGAACATAAAACATTATAAGATTGGAAGTGTCATCAATGACACTAAAAGAAGGATTATGATATGAAAGTTCTTATTATCGGCTCCGGGGGGCGGGAACACGTTCTTGCCTGGAAAATCAAACAAAGTCCTTTAGTCAAAGAGTTGTATTGCGCGCCGGGTAACGGCGGGATATCTGAGATTGCCGAGTGTGTCGATATCAGCGCCGAAGACATACCGGCGCTTATTCGGTTTGCGGGCGAAAAGAAAATTGACCTGACCGTTGTCGGCCCTGAAGCTCCGCTGGTGGCGGGGATTGTTGACGCCTTTGAGCGGAAAAAGTTAAAGATCTTCGGCCCGAGCAAGGAAGCGGCACAATTGGAAGGAAGCAAGATTTTCGCCAAAGAATTTATGTATGAGTGGAATATTCCGACGGCAAGCTTCCGGAGATTCAGCATGATAGACGAAGCGAAGGAGTATTTGCGTCAGGTAACGTTTCCGATCGTCGTTAAGGCCGACGGTCTGGCTGCCGGCAAAGGCGTGATTGTTTGTCAGGATTTCATTGGTGCGGAAAAGGCGGTTGATGAGATCATGGCCGAGAGGATCTTTAAGGAAGCGGGAGCGCAGATCGTGATCGAAGAGTGCCTGGAAGGCGAGGAGGTTTCGATCCTCGCGATCAGCGACGGGGAACATTATTGCCTCCTCGATTCGTCGCAGGACCATAAACAGATCTTCGACGACGATGTCGGGCCCAACACGGGCGGCATGGGGGCGTATTCTCCGGCGCCGATACTGACGGAAAAATTATATAAGGTCATTGAGAACCGCATCATTGATCCGGTTATCCGCGGGATGCAGAAAAGCGGGATGCCGTTTAAGGGCGTTCTCTATGCCGGGCTGATGATCACTTTCGACGGGCCGATGGTTCTGGAGTTCAATGTCCGGTTTGGCGACCCTGAAACGCAGGCGATCTTGCCGAGGATGAAGAGCGATATCGTCGAGTTGATGCTTGCTAGCTGCGAAGGGCGGGTGGCGGACATCGAACTCGAATGGGATAAACAAAGCTGTGTTTGTGTCGTGATGAGTTCCGGAGGATACCCGGGCGAGTATGAAAAGGGTAAGGAGATCTCCGGTTTGAAAGATGCCGAAAAGATCGAAGATACAGTTGTTTTCCACGCGGGCACAAAAAAGGAAGAGGACAAGATCGTTACTTCCGGCGGGCGTGTTTTGGGCGTGACCAGTTTAGGAAGCGGGATCGAAAAAGCCATTGAACAGGTGTACAAGGCGGTCGATAAAATAAATTTTGAGCGATGCTTCTTTCGACGAGATATCGGAGCAAAGGCCTTTAAATGGGTCAGCCACAGGTCGCAGGTCACCCGCTGATCGGTTTCTTGCAAACTCTCAATTGAGGAGTCAGTTATGAAAGATATTCAAGTTGCTATTATGATGGGAAGCAAGTCAGACCTTAATATTATGGAAAAGACGGCCAAAATACTGGAAGATTTTAAAGTCTCCTATGAGATGAAAGTGCTTTCAGCTCACCGCACGCCGAAAGAGACGGCGGAATATGCCGAAAGCTTAAGGGGCAACGGCGTGCGCATTGTGATCTGCGGGGCAGGGGCCTCGGCCGCTCTTTCCGGTGTCGTTGCGGCCCACACCACCCTTCCGGTGATCGGCGTTCCGATCAATGCGACGGCGCTCAACGGCATGGACGCGCTACTCTCTACGGTTCAAATGCCGACGGGGGTTCCCGTCGGCGCGGTAGCGATCGGTGAGGCCGGGGCAAAGAACGCGGCGCTTTTAGCCTTGCGTATCTTAGGTGTTCATGACCAGGAGATAGAAACAAAGCTGGAAAAATTCAAGAAAGAACAAAAAGAAAAGATCCTAGGTATTAAGCTCACTTGAAAACAGAAATCATTAAACTCGATCCTCAGTATCCCGATCTTAAGCAAATCGCCTATTGCGCAAAGGTGATCCGCAAAGGCGGGCTCGTTGTTTTTCCTACGGAGACCGTCTACGGTATTGCGGCAGATCTTTCCAATCCACAGGCGATGAAACGTTTACGGGAAGTGAAAAGGCGGACGCAAGACAAGCCGTTCGCGATCCTCATTTCCCAGATCGGATTAATATCAAATTATACGTCGACGACCGACTCGAGATTATTTAAATTGATCCATGCGTTCTGGCCGGGGCCGCTGACGGTCGTTGTTCCGTCAAAGGAGGAAGGATCGACCATCGGGGTGCGCATGCCGGACCATCCGATCGCGTTAAGGCTTGTTCAGGATTCGCAATGCACGATCGCGGCTCCGTCGGCGAATATTGAAGGAAACGATCCGCCTAAGACGTGCGCGGAGGCCTTAAGGGACCTGGACGGTTTAGTGGATGTTGCGATCGACGGAGGAACGGCAAGGATCGGGACAGGATCTTCGGTTGTCGATATGACGAAAGAGAATCCTGTGGTCCTGCGGGGCGGGGTGATCACGCAAGAAGATGTGAACCGTATTATAGGGAAGAAGACCGTGTTGTTCATCTGCACGGGCAATAGTTGCCGTTCGGTCATGGCCGAGTATCTTTTAAAAAGCAGGATCCAAGGCCGTGATGATATCGAGGTGATGTCGGCCGGGACAGGGGTTTTTATCCAGTCGGCGGCAAGTTCTGAGACGGTGGCGGTTCTCGCCGAGGAGGGCATCAATGCGATGGCCCATCTGGCGCAGCCGATCAATACGATCCTTTTAAAAAAATCGGACTTAATCATTGTTATGACCAGGAACCACCGCAGTCAGGTGCTTGAACGCGTGCCGGAAGCGGAACATAGGGTTTATCTGTTAAAAGAGTTTGCCAATATTCCTTCTAATGGTGAAAACGGCCTGGATATTCCGGACCCTATCGGTAAGCCAAGGGGTTTGTATAAAGAATGCCTTAGGGAAATAAAGGAAGCGATACATAAAATCGAGGAACTGGTCTAAGGAGAATAATGAAAATTTTTATCGGGGCGGACCATCGAGGGGTTAATTTTAAAAAAAAGATCACGCAAATATTAGAAGCGCAGGGGCTTAATGTTATAGATCTGGGGTCCTATGATCCCGTGAAGAGTTGTGATTATCCTAAGGTCGCCCGCAAAGTGGCCAGGGAAGTATCTAAGTCACGCAACGCCAGAGGCATTCTTGTCTGCATGTCCGGAATAGGCCAGGCGATAGCGGCCAATAAAGTGCGTGGGGCCTATGCGGCTTTATGTTACAATACCGAAGCAGCCGCGCTTTCGCGCAGGCATAATAACGCGAATATCCTTGTTCTGGGTTCTAAGTTCGTTAAGCCTAAAGATGTTGAGAATATCCTTCGCATATGGCTGAACACCAAGTTTGAGGGAGGACGCCATCGACGGCGCGTTGATCAGATCAAGAAAATGGAAAGAGGAGTAAAGATCTAAGAAATGGAGATAGGCATAATGGATTTTAAAGGAGAACTTATGAACCATTTAAAAAAGGTCGATCCGGACGTTTATAAAGCCATTGTCAACGAACTTAAGCGCCAGCAGGATAATCTGGAATTGATCGCGTCTGAGAATATTGTTTCTGAGGCGGTGCTTGAGGCCCAAGGGTGCGTGATGACGAATAAGTATGCCGAGGGGTACCCGGCCGCGCGCTGGTACGGGGGTTGCGAGCATGTTGATGTCGTCGAGAACTTAGCGATCGAGCGGGCCAAAGAGATCTTTGGCGCGCAGCATGTGAATGTTCAGCCTCACTCAGGGTCGCAGGCGAATATGGCGGTCTATTTAGCGGCGCTTGATTATGGCGATACAGTCTTGGCGATGGACCTCGCTTGCGGGGGGCACTTATCGCACGGCCTTAAGATCAATTTTTCCGGACGCTCTTATAATTTTGTTCCCTATACGGTCGACAAGAAGACCGAAATGCTCGACTACGATCAGATCGAGGCTTTGGCCAAGGAACATAAGCCTAAAATGATCGTTGCCGGGGCTTCGGCGTATTCAAGAACAATCGATTTTGAGCGGTTCCGGCAGATCTGCGACAGCGTCGGGGCCTATCTTTTTGTTGATATGGCGCATATCGCGGGGCTGGTTGCCGCCGGGATCCATCCGTCGCCGGTGCCTTATGCTGAATTTGTGACGACAACGACGCATAAAACCCTCAGAGGCCCGCGTTCGGGAATGATCCTTTGCCGGGAAGAATTTGCGAAAAAGATCAATTCGATGGTATTTCCGGGAACGCAGGGCGGGCCGCTGATGCATGTGATCGCCGCCAAAGCGGTTGCCCTTAAGGAAGCGATGGGCGACGAGTTCAAACAATATCAGCGGCAGATCGTCAACAATGCCAAGATGCTTGCGCAGACGATGGAGGGGTTCGGGTATCGCATCGTTGCCGGAGGAACGGACAATCACTTGTTCATGGCCGATCTGCGTTCTAAAAATATTACCGGAAAAGAAGCGTCGGCGGTCTTGGATCAAGTGCAGATAACAGTGAATAAAAACCTTATTCCCTTCGACCCGCAAAAGTCAACGGTCACAAGCGGGATCCGTATCGGAACGCCGGCGGTAACGACAAGAGGAATGAGGGAAGAGGAAATGGAGCAGATCGCTTATCTGATCGACCAAGCCATTACACAAAGGGATAATGAAGATGAGCTCGGGAAGATCGCTGAAGGCGTCCATCATTTAGCCGGAATATTCCCGGTTTATAAAGATTTAAAGGATTGCCTACAATGAAATGTCCGTCTTGCCAATATAACGAAACAAAAGTTGTGGACTCCCGCCTCAATGGTGATGGAACCTCCATACGCCGGCGCAGGGAATGTTTGAAATGTGAGAAACGTTTTACGACCTATGAATACGTCGAGCATGTTCCTTTGATGGTTGTCAAAAGGGACGGCCGCCGCCAGCCGTTTGACCGCGAGAAGATCATTGCGGGCATTGTCAAGGCGTGCGAAAAGCGTCCTGTCAGTATCGACAAGATCGAGGCGATCACCGGCGAGATCGAGCGGACCATCCAGAAGAAATATGACCGCGAGGTTGAGGCCAAGGCTCTCGGAGAGATCATTATGGGGAAGCTGGGGATGATCGACGAGGTCGCCTATGTCCGTTTCGCGTCCGTGTACCGGCAATTCCGCGACGTGAACCAGTTCATGAACGAATTAAAATTGATGTTAGACAAGGAAAAAATAAAATAGCTACACGCTCTTAGTCCATTAAGGATCAAGGGCTGGTGATCGGAGGGTTTTAAGGTGGTTCAAGTTGAATTAAGCAAAATTATTATCGATGAAAAACACCAGGACCAGATCATAGTTCTCAAAGAAAAGGATGGGGAGCGTCAATTCCCGATTGTTATCGGTTTTCTTGAGGCCTCGAGCATCAAGATGAAGCTTTCCGGCATTGAGCCGCCCCGGCCCATGACGCATGATCTTTTGGTCTCTGTTGTTGAGGGGCTAGGAGCGACGCTCGACCGTCTGGTTATTGATAAAATGGTGAACAATACTTTTCATGCCAAGCTCGAGTTTAAGTTCAAGAACGGAAGAAAAAAGATCATTGATGCCAGGCCTTCCGACGGGGTTGCTCTGGCTGTACGGACAAATGCCTCAATTTTTGTAGATGAGGAAGTCATTAAAAAAGCAGCGATATTTAATGCGTAATACCTCGCGAGCCTATCTTCATGCCCCTTTTATCCGATTATCCTCAATTAAAGACCATTCATGACATTGCTAAACAGAAAAAAGTGTCCGTTTATTTGGTGGGCGGCTTTCTGCGCGATTTTCTGCTTGGGACACAAAAAAAAGATCTTGATTTTGCCGTTGAAAAGAACGCCCTGGATGTTGCCCTCGCGTTTTCCAAAAAGATCAAAGGCGCGTATGTCCTTTTAGATGAAGCCCGCGGATGCGCCCGTGTTGCCAAAAAGATCAAAGGGGCGCTGTATACATTTGATTTCGCGGACTTCCGCGATAAAACTTTTGAGGGCGACCTTGCCCGCCGTGATTTTACGATCAATACGCTTTCTGTGGACCTGTCAAAAGTAAAGGCAAAAACAGAACTCGCGGATGCTTTAATGGATGTTAAGCGCGGGATCAAGGACATTACGGACAAGCGCATCAAGCGCGTGTCCGTCAGGGCCTTTAAAGAAGATCCTTTGCGCATGATGCGGGCGTTCAGCTTAAAAGCGATATTAGGCTTTAAGATCGAGCTCAAAACCCTGAACCAGATCCGCAAAGAAAAAGATCTGATCTGTAATGTTTCCTATGAGCGCATCCGCGAAGAACTCTTTAAGATCTTAGAGGTAGATCAATCCTCGCCGATCATCAAGTCCATGGATCGTGCCGGGCTGCTCGAGAAGATCATACCGCAGGTCAAGATCATGTTTGATTGCAAGCAGGGGACCTATCATCACTTGGATGTTTGGCCGCATTCGATCGAAACGGTTGTTCAGTTGGAGAAAATATTTGCTCAATTAAAGAACGATGAAGAGGTCGTCGCCTATCTCGGGGAATCTTTGGGCGGCAACCGCAGCCGGCGGGCGGTCATGAAACTGGCGGCGCTGTTGCATGATATCGGCAAGCCCGATACCCGCCGGAAAGAGGGGGGAAAGGTCTCGTATCATGGGCATGAACATGTCGGCAAAACGATCGTTAAGCATGTTGCCAAGATGTTCAAGCTTTCTGTCCGGGAGCGCCACGCGCTCGAAGATATGGTCCGCTGGCATCTGCGCCCGGGATATTTATCGAACTTTAAAAAGCCCAGCGAGAAGGCGGTCTACCGTTATTTTCGCGACACGAAGGAAGAAAGCGTCAGCACGCTGTTGCTGTCTTTAGCCGATCAAAGATCGACGCGGGGGCCGGCAACAACGCAGAAGGACCAGGATCATCATGAAGCGATCTGCCTGGAGCTTGTCCGCCGGTATTTTCAGAAGAAAAAAGAGAAGCCCTTCCGGCGGCTGATCAGCGGCGATGACCTCATCCGGACATTGAAATTAAAACCGTCCCCGCTGTTTGCCAAGATCTTATCAGGAGTTGAGGAGGCGCAGATGCTCGGGAAGCTTAAAAACAAAAAAGAAGCGCTGGAATGCGCCCTCAAGATCGCGGCGAAAAAGGCATGAAGAAGTAAAAGGGAAACCATGAAGATAAAAAATATTGAGATAGTGATCGTCAATAGCGATATCACACAGCTCGATGTCGACGCGATCATTAATCCCGCGAACATGCAAATGAAGATGGAGAATGGGCTCGCGGGGAGCATTAATCAACAAGGCGGCGGCGCGATCGAAGAAGAGGCGCTCTCGAAGGCCCCTGTTGACGTCGGGGAAGCGGTTGTTACTAAAGCCGGGACACTTAAGGCCCGGCATATTATTCATGCGGTCACCATGGGCGTTGAGGGAGGCACGGACCAGGAGACCGTCCGCCATGCGGCAGCGAGCGCGCTGAAATGCGCAGATGAATTAAAGATAAAATCGGTGGCGTTCCCGGCGCTGGGATGCGGGTTAGGCGGGTTTCCTTTGGTTGGATGCGCGAAAGTCATTATTCAGGAGGTCTTAAAGTTCTCACGGAAGGCAGATGCTTCTTTAGAGGAAGTCATTTTTTGCCTTAACGATCATAAAGATTTTGAGGTCTTCGAATCAACGGCCTGCGGATATCTTCGTCATATTCAGGAAGATTTGGGGCCCGGCCCGTACGTTACCGTTGATATTATTATTGAGAGCCGGGACGGGGTCGTCCTTATCGAGCGTTCAAATCCTCCTTACGGCTGGGCGCTGCCCGGGGGTTTTCTTGACCATGGAGAGAACTTAGAAGAGGCGGCTATCCGCGAGGCCAAAGAGGAAACAAATCTCGATCTTATAAATTTAAGACAGTTCCATACGTATTCCGAACCCGGCCGTGATCCGCGCTTCCAGACGATCTCGACCGTTTTTATTGCTGAAGGCCAGGGAACGCCGCAGTCGGGCGATGACGCGAAGGACCTGAAGATCGTGCGCTATGAAGATCTAACGGAACGTGATTATGCGTTTGACCACAAAGAGATCATAAAAGAGTACTTGATCGAAAAAGATCTCGATTAAATGAGGTGAATTTTGGAATTATACTGGTTCTTAATGAGAT
>JAGLMJ010000090.1 GCA_023140095.1 Candidatus Omnitrophota bacterium
ATTTTCTGGTGGTTAAATTGTTGCATTTCATTAAACCAACATTAAGCATTGCAATCATTAATGTTCAATCAAAACCATTGAACGTTAATAAGGCAATGATACGAAATTTTGATTAAGAACCAGTATAAATGAACAAAAATTGTTGTCCCGAGCGGCATGCTTTTAACCATCAGCCGCGAGGGGCCAACGGAGGGCAAGTTCTCCCTCGTCCCGAACGTGAAAAAGAAAGGGACTCGGAATCAATTCCGATATACACTTTATGTCGCCTTGCGGACTCCATAAAGCGTGTCGTTATTGGAGGAATATCTTATGTTTGGAAAAAACAAAAAACCCGAAAAGAAAGCCATAGAACGCCGGAAGTTTGAACGGATCAAAAAGAGTTTTATCCTTTCTTATTTTGATCTAAAACGCCCGGGCCATAAGTTCGAGATCACCCAGTTGAAGAATATCAGCTTAGGGGGAATGCGCTTTGTGACCACCCGGAAATTTGACCCTTCGACAAAATTAGGCGTCGAGCTCAAAACGCCGTACATTTCCGGCACCACGTATTTAGAAGGGACCGTATTGCAGTCCCATGAAAGAATGAAGGGCGCGATCTACGAAACACGACTGGAATTTGACTCGCTCGATACAGAAGCAACAGCGCTTCTTGAAAAATTAATGGGGTTTTTTATTGATGCGAAAGACCAAGGCCATGAATAAGATCAATATCGGATTAATAGGATACGGGACCGTCGGTTCAGGAGTTGTCAAATTCTTGAGCAACCGGAGATCCTTTATCAAGAACAAATTCAATGCAGAATTCGTTATCAGGACCCTGTGCGACCTGAAGCTGCCGAGAAAGAATACCCGGGGATTGGGCAAAACCCGCCTAACCAAAAAAATCCAAGACATCCTCGATGACCCCAAGATCGACATTGTGATCGAACTGATCGGCGGGCTGCATCCGGCCAAGGAGATCGTCGTCAAGGCCTTAAAACAGGGCAAGCACGTGATCACGGCCAACAAGGCCCTGATCGCCAACAGCGGCAAGGAATTGTTCCGGCTGGCAAAGAAACAAAATTGCCACTTGTATTTTGAGTCCTCCGTAGGCGCCGGCACTCCGATCATCAAGAATATCACCGAAGGGATCGTCGGCAATAAATTTAACAGCATCTACGGGATTATCAACGGAACGTGCAATTTTATTCTTAGCGAAATGACGCAAAAGGACTATTCCTTCGCGCAGGCCCTCGCCGAAGCGCAGAAAAAAGGATTCGCCGAAAGCAATCCGACGCTGGATATCAACGGCATGGACTCTGTCCACAAATTAGCCATCCTCGTGTATCTGGCGTTTGGCAAATTTATCAATGTCAAAGATATCTACCGGGAAGGGATCACGCATATCTCCCGCGATGATATCGAGTACGCGACAAGCTTGGGGCTGGCTATCAAGCTTCTGGCGATTGCCAAAAAAGAGGACCAAAAGATCGAGGTACGCGTGCATCCGACACTCATTTCAAAGGATCATCCGCTGGCGTCGATCAACAGCATTTATAACGCCGTTTACATGAATACCGACCCGCTGGGCAGCGTGCTGCTTTCGGGCGAAGGCGCGGGCCAAATGGCCGCCGCCTCCGGCGTCGTCAGTGACCTGATCAACTTTGCTTCGAGGGGGGGGGGTGTCGCCTTGCCGTGCAACCGCTATAGCGAGGCCTCCGGCTTGAAGATCAAGAAGATCGACCAAATCAAGACAAAATTCTACATCCGTTTTATGGTCACCGATAAGCCCGGCGTCCTGTCGGTCATCACAGGGATCCTCGGCAAACACGGCATCGGCATTAATTCGGTAACGCAAAAGGCGCATAACCCGACGTCCACGGTCCCCGTTGTTATGTTGACCGATTATACTTCGGAGAAAATGCTTCGCCTGGCGCTGAATAAGATCCACAAATTACCTGTGATCAAAAGCAAACCGGTTGCCATCAGAATGGAGAAATTGTGGTAAATTGGAAAGGCATCATCCATCATTATCGCGATTTCCTTCCCGTAACGGAAGATACCCCCGTCGTGACGCTGCTTGAGGGAAATACCCCGCTCGTGCTTTCCGAAGACTTGACAAGCGCGATCGGCCCGAAGGTTTATTTAAAATACGAAGGGCTTAATCCGACAGGTTCGTTCAAGGACCGCGGCATGACCATGGCGATTTCGAAGGCCATTGAGGGGGGAAGCAAGATGGTCATGTGCGCCTCGACGGGAAACACCTCGGCCTCGGCGGCGGCGTATTCGGCCAAAAGCGGCTGTTTGAAATGCGTCGTCCTGATCCCCGAAGGCAATATCGCGCTCGGGAAACTGGCCCAGGCAATGATCCATCAGGCCCAGGTCATTGCCATTCACGGCAACTTTGACGAGGCGTTAACCCTCGTCAAGGAAATAACCGATAAGTACCCGGTTGAACTGGTCAACTCGATCAACCCTTACCGCATCGAAGGGCAGAAGACAGGCTCTTTTGAAGTTTGCGACTATCTCGGGGATGCCCCGGAATTCCACGCGATCCCCGTCGGCAACGCGGGCAACATTACCGCCTACTGGAAAGGCTATAAAGAATACAAAGCGATCGGCAAGTCGAACCGATTGCCGAAGATGCTGGGCTTTCAGGCGGCGGGCGCGGCGCCCATCGTCCTGGGGCACGTCATCGAGAACCCCGAAACGATCGCCACGGCGATCCGTATCGGCAACCCGGCGAGCTGGAAGATGGCTGAAGCCGCCCGCGATGAGTCCGGCGGCTTGATCGATTCAGTCACCGATGATGAGATCCTCACCGCCTATAAACGTTTAGCTTCAAAGACCGGTGTTTTTGTGGAACCGGCTTCGGCCGCTTCCGTGGCGGGGATTCTTAAATTAAGCAAGCAGGGCTATTTTAAAGATCACAGGGACGCGCGCATTGTGTGCACCGTGACCGGCCACGGGCTCAAAGATCCGAACATCGCGATCAAAAATGTCGTCGAGCCTGTCGTTCTCGACACGGATATCGGGGCGGTGTTGAAGGAGATCGGACTATAGTCAGCTATAAGCCGTAAGCTATAAGCTTTAAGCTGCAAGGTTGAGAAAAAACATAATATTGCGATTATACCAGGAGAATGCGATGAGTGGATTTAAAAGTTTAACCGTTTGGCAAAAGAGCCATGAATTGGTTCTAGAAGTTTACAAGAGGACAAGGAGTTTTCCTTCGGATGAACGCTTTTGCATGACACAGCAAATGCGACGGGCAGCAATATCCATTGCGGCAAACATCGCTGAAGGCTCCAAAAGAAGAAGTGACAAAGACTATTGTCACTTTTTAAACATGTCAGAGGGTTCATTGGAGGAGTTGAAATATTATCTTGTTTTAAGCCGAGACCTGAAGTATCTGCGTGAGGAATTTTATCTAAAATTGTTTAGCTTCTCGGAAGAAGTTGGAAGATTGCTGAACGGTTTTGTTAAGAGGCTCAGAACAGCCCAATAGACGATTATTATAGCTTAAGGCTTACAGCTTAAAGCTTAAGAAAATGCTTAAAGACAAAAAAGTACTCATCACCTGCGGTCCCACATGGGTGCCGATCGACGCCATGCGTGTTATCAGCAACCGGTCCAGCGGAACATTAGGACAGGCGCTCGCCGAAGACTTCGCCAAAGCCGGCGCGAAGGTAACATTGCTCGAAGGGCCGGTCGCCCGGTCGCTGCAGTCAAGACCCGTCAAGATCTTAAAATTCCTGTTCTTTGACGAGTTCGCGGCTTTAATGCGCGCAGAACTCAAAAAGAAATACGACATTTGCATTCATGCCGCGGCCGTTTCAGATTATAGAGTGAAGACCCCGAAGAGAACCAAGCTGGGTTCAAAGCTTAAAAAGCTGAAACTTGATCTCGTCCCGACACCAAAGCTCGTCAACCAGATCAAAAAGCTGAATCCCAGGATTTTCCTCGTCGCCTTTAAGCTCGAAACAAGAACAACGAAAGCCTCGGCGCTAAAAACGTCGCGGGCCCTTTTTGAAAAGGGGAGAAGCGACCTCGTCGTCGCCAACAGCGCGCGGGGACAAAAGTATTCGGGATATATCCTGGATAAGCAAAAAAAATTTCTGGCACACGAACGCTCACGTAAAGGCCTTTCAAGGGTCCTGGTGAAGATCGTAAAAGAACACCTATGAAATATATCGTTATTATTCCGGATGGCGCGGCGGATACCCCGGTCGAGGAACTGGGCAATAAAACGCCTTTAGAAGCGGCCCGCACCAC
>JAGLMJ010000091.1 GCA_023140095.1 Candidatus Omnitrophota bacterium
ATTTGTTTATTGGAATTTAACTGTCCATCTGTTTTGTGAACAGCCTGGACTTCAGATGTAATACTCCCCCTTCGCTATAAAATTAGCGCTTCCTTTAAGCCAAACGTTAGCGACCCTGCCGTCAATCAGATCAAATGTTATTTCCAATAACTCTCCTCCCGCTGTCCGGACGTTCATTTTGGCTTTCTCTTCATTCTTTATGGTCGGATTTGCCCTAAGATAGGTAATGATCGCCGAAGCGACACTTCCCGTTCCGCAGGCCTTCGTTTCATCTTCGATACCGCGCTCATAGGTCCGCGCGTAAATTAAATTCTTACGCGCTTGTTCAATAAAATTGACATTGGTCCCGCGCGGTTTAAATTTCGTATGATAGCGTATGATTCTTCCGATCTTTGCGACATCGATGGCCGCGAGTTTGTCGACGTAGACGATCGTATGCGGAACGCCGGTATCGATGTAACTGACCACGATCTTGCGCCCGGAAACGGTAATGGGGATATGCGCGCGGTAATCTTTCGGAGAACTTAGGCGCACATTGGCGACTTCTCCCTTTGCTTCGCCGAGAATGATGCCGGCGATGGTTTCCATGGAAAACAATTTCTTTCTTGGTTTCCGGTTGCGGACAATATAAGCGGCCATGCACCGGGCGCCGTTGCCGCACATTTCAGCTTCCGAACTATCGGCGTTAATGATACGCATGCGATAGTCCGCCTTTTTCGACTTATCGAGGACTAATAACCCGTCGGCGCCGATGCCGTTGGTGCGGTCGCATGCGGCGATCGCGAGCTTCTTTAAATTCAGCCCCTTTGCCTTGCGGGCTTCAATAACGATAAAATCATTGCCTGCTCCGGCCATTTTTGTAAATTGTATTTTCTTTATCATATGAATTTTGGTACCGTTTCTCCCCGGACCAGGTCTTTGAATGTTTCTCTTGGTTTTGTGACGGCGTACTTGTTGCCTTTGACGATCACCTCCGGCCCGCGTCCGCGGACATTATAATTGCTCGACATAACATATCCATAAGCGCCGGCGCTCATGATCGCGAGCAGGTCTCCCTTCTTCAATACCGGGAGCATGCGGTTCTTCGCGAAAAAGTCACCGCTTTCGCAGATTGGCCCGACGACGTCCATCTTCGTTTTTTTTGTCTTTGTTTTTTTAAGCGGAACGATCTCATGATAGGCGTCGTACATCGACGGGCGCACGAGGTCGTTCATCCCGCCGTCGACGATCAGGAACTTCTTGACGCCGTTGTCCTTGAGATAAAGCGCTTTGGTGACGAAAATACCGGCGTTGCCGGCGATGAACCGGCCCGGTTCCATGACGATCTTAAGTTTTGTCCGCTCGAGATATGGCAATATCGCATTCGCAAAATCTTGAGCGGTTTGAGGCTTCTCATCCTTGTAAATGATCCCCAGTCCGCCGCCGATATCGAGATATTCAAGATCGACGCCGTCTTTGCGCAGCACATCCACGAAGTCGACCACGCGCTTGAGAGCGCTGATGAACGGCGCGCTGGTCGTGATCTGGGACCCGATATGGACATGGACGCCGCTGAATTGAATATGGGAATATTTCTTCCGCGCTTTCATGATCCGACGAGCGGTCCTTAGGTCGATACCGAACTTATTTCTTAGCGTGCCGGTTGTAATCCGGGCATGGGTTGCGGCTTTCACGTCCGGGTTGATGCGTAACGCGACTTTCGGCTTTTTCTTGAACTTTTTAGCGATACGGTTAATTTCATCCAGTTCCGGCAATGACTCAACGTTAAAGAAGAGAATGTTGGCTTTGATCGCGCTGACGATCTCCTCCTCAGTTTTTCCGACCGACGCGAAGACGATTTTTTGAGGATCGGCGCTGACCATGCGGGCTTTTTTAAGTTCGCCGGCCGAAACGATGTCGAATCCGGCGCCTTGGTCCGCTAAGGTTTTCAGGACTGCGAGGTTGTCGTTGGATTTCATCGCAAAGCAGATCAGCGGATCGACGCGCGCAAAAGCCCTTTTGATCTTGGTGAAATGATCGACGAGCGTGTGATGGCTATAAAGGTAGAACGGCGTTCCGACCTTTTTGGCGATCGTGCTGACCTTCACCGATTCACAGTAGAGTTCCCCATTTTTAAATTTAAAATCATGCATGAAGCAGTTTTTTCCAATTTGTGATCTGTTTTTGGACAGATGCCGGGTTCGTCGAGCCAAATGATTTCTTGATTTTAACAGACATTTGTGGATTTAAAAGTTTTTTTACGTCCGGCTCAAACAGCGGACAATAACTTTTCAATTGTTCCGTTGTGAGATCCGCGATTTTGATCCCTTTGTCCGTGCATTTTTTGATCATCTTACCGACGGCGTCATGGGCCTTGCGGTAAGACACGCCTTTTTTGATCAAATATTCCATGATATCGACGGAAAATAATGTTTCATCGACAATACGCTTTTTCAAAACACTTTTGTTGACTTTTAGGCTTGTGAACAATTTTGCCAGAAGTTCGAGCATATCCTTGACCTTCTCGATGGATTGGAACAGCGGCGGCTTGTCGAGTTGCAGGTCACGGTTATAGGTCAGCGGCAGGCCTTTGAGCAGAACAAGCATCTCGTTCAAATTGCTGTAGAGCCCGGCCGTTTCTCCACGGATCAGCTCCAGAACGTCCGGATTCTTTTTATGCGGCATAATGGATGATCCGGTGCACAGCGACCAGTCGATATCAATGAAATTGAATTCGCTTGTCGACCACACGATAAAGTCTTCGGCCATGCGCGAAAAATGCATGCCTAAGACCGCGCAATTCGAAAGGCTTTCAACGATAAAGTCACGGTCGCTGACCGAGTCAATGCTGTTTCGTGTCGTGGCGACAAAGCCCAATTCTCGAGCGACGTAGTTGCGGTCCGTCGGCAGCGATGTGCCGGATAAAGCGCAACTGCCCAGCGGCATGGTATCGGTCCGTTCGAACGTATCTAACAGGCGCCCCTTATCGCGCTCGAGCATCTCGACGTAAGCCAGCATGTGATGGGCTAATAAGACAACCTGGGCCGCCTGAAGATGCGTATAGGCCGGAACGATGATGTCGATATTCTTCTGCGCAAATTTCAATATCGATTTCTGTAATCGCGCAATGCCGTTGACGATCAGTATCAGTTCGACGAGGCAGAACAGTTTCATATCCAGAACGATCAAGTCATTGCGAGAGCGCGCTGTATGCAATTTGTCCGCGGCGCTGCCGATGAGCTTTTTCAACGCGGATTGGATATTCGTGTGAATATCTTCAGCCTTCGGATCGAACTTAAAAATCCCTTTATCGATCTGCTTGTTGAGCTTTTTCAAGCCGCTAACGATCTTTTTGGCGTCGGTTTGGCTGATGATCTTGCATTTGCCGAGCATTTGGGCATGCGCGATGCTGCCGATCACGTCGTACTTGGCCAGACGGTAATCGTATTCGATGCTAAAACTGAATTTATCAGCTAAACTATCTGTTTTGCCTTTAAATCGGCTTCCCCAGAGTTTTGTCATTTTTTCCTCGCTTTTTAGGAGTGAAACGGCATTCCCCACAGTTTCACGAATCCCTCGGCCTGTTTTTGGTCAAAGATATCTTTTTCCCCGTACGTCGCGATCTCCTCTTTATACCGGGAGTATTTCGACTTGCGTCCGGCGACGGTACAATTTCCTTTAAATAATTTTAAACGGACCGTTCCAGTCGTCTTTTCATGGATCTTATCAAAGTAATCGTCCAATTGTGTTTTTAACGGCGTGCTCCAAAGGCCGTTATAGATCAGTTCGGCATATTTTTGCGACGATGCCTGTTTATGGCGCATCGTATCGCGGTCCAGAACAAGGCATTCGAGTTCGTGCAAGGCCGTATGCAAGATCGTCCCTGCGGGATTTTCATAAATTTCCCGGGTCTTGATTCCGACGAGACGGTTCTCGACCATGTCGACGCGTCCGATCGCATTCTTGCCGCCGAGAACGTTGAGTTTCTTGATTAACACGACCGGATCATAGGCCTTCCCGTTAACCTTTTTCGGCAGGCCCTTAACAAAATTGATGGTCACGTACGTCGCCTTATTAGGTGCCTTCTGCGGGCTGACCGTCAGGGCGAACACTTCTTCCGGCGGCTCGCGCCAGGGATCCTCGAGGACGCCGCATTCGATCGCGCGCCCGTAAATATTGGTATCGATGCTGTACGGGCTTTTTTT
>JAGLMJ010000092.1 GCA_023140095.1 Candidatus Omnitrophota bacterium
CAGAACATCATCGATACTTCCCCAAAATTCAAGCGTGACGCGTATATCAAGATCGCCGAAATCCATAAAAAAACCAGAAACTACGCGAAAGCCATTTCTGCGTACAAGAACGCCCTTGATTCCGACGCGAAGCGCAGTGAGCATTCCAATGCCAAACTGCAATTCCTGATCGCTGATGCTTATCAGCTCCTTAATGAGAACGATCAAGCGATTGATGAATATCTGAAAATACCTTACCTTTATCCCAAAGATGTTTCCTGGGTCATCAAGGCGTATTTACGCATGGCGCGCATTTTTGAAGATGGCGAACAGTGGAATGAAGCTAAGATCACCTATGAAAAGATCATCAAATTCGAAACGGATGAGTCTAAATTCGCACAGGAACGGTTAGATTGGATCAGCGAGAATATCAAATAACTTAAACATGATCGTCTTTAAATTTTCTGATAAACATTTTACAAAACACAAAAAACAACGCTATAATCAGTTGCTTTACTTTAACATTTTTTGAATATAAGGCCGCCAAAAATAGTAATTTTTGGCGAGCCTCGTCATTTCACCTTAATTGGTAATGATGAAAATGACGGGAGGTTCTAATGGGTGGCATATGGGAAATGAACGCGTGGTCACTGATCAAATCTGGCGGGCCGATCATGGCCCCGATCATATTATGTTCTGTTTTTGCGCTTGGGATCGTTATCGAAAAAATTTTGTACTATGCTTTTGTAAAAACGAACGTGCCTCGGCTTAAAAGGAAGGTCTTTGATGATATCAAGAACAACAGGATCAAAGAATCCATAGAGATGTGTAATGCCAACCATTCTCCAATTGCCAAGATCCTCAAAGCCGGCATCCTTAAATTCGGCGCTTCCCGCGAGGAGATCAAAGAAAGCATGGAAGATGTGAGCCTCTTCGAGATCCCAAAGCTTGAAAGCCGTTTAAGCGCTTTGGCGACGATCGCACATATCAGTCCGCTCCTTGGCCTTTTAGGTACGGTCACCGGAATGACAGCAAGCTTTCATACCATCCAGGTGCGCGCAGCCTCGCTCAATCCGATAACGCCCGGCGACCTAGCCGGAGGAATAGGGGAAGCGCTTCTGACAACCGTTGCCGGGCTCATGGTCGCTATTCCGACATTTGTGGCCTACAATTACTTCGTCCACCGGACGAATCATTTTGTCCTGGAGATGGAACACGGCGCCACCGAACTGGTCAATTTCATATGTCAAGTTACCGAGACGCAAACCCAGAGGAACAAAAGTGAAATTTAAACGTCATACAAAATTAGAACATGGCCTTGAGCAGATCGATATCGCGCCGCTTATTGACGTTATTTTTCTGCTTCTTATCTTTTTTATGCTCTCATCGTCATTTACGTTCCAATCAGGGATCAACGTCAAACTGCCGAAAGCCGTGACCAGTGACGTTATCAGGGAAGAAAACTTTATTGTAACGATCACCAGTGAGAATGTTACTTATTTGAACGGGGCCGTCATAACATTAAAGGAACTAAGGCAACAACTGAGCCAGCCGGGCAGCAAAGACCGCCCGCTGCTCATCAAGGCCGACCGGCGGGCTTCTGTCGGCCGGATCGTCGACATTTGGGATCTTTGCCGCGACCTCGGCATCGAAAGAATCAATATTGCCACCAACCAAACTAAGTAATGCCTTTAAGCGCGATCATTCTAAAGACTGTTTCCCGAAGACTTTCTTTTTATGAACACCAAATTCCTCATCTTCATATCCTTTCTTGCGGCCCTGTTATGCCACTTGTTTATTCTTAATTTCTTCACATTTATATTTTCCATTGATCCTGCCGAGCCTAAGCCGAATTTGTTTTTCTTGGGCCCGATATTACAGCAAAGCGATGTTGATCAGAGTTCGCCAAAGAATGATGCCGTCAAAGAAAACCCTATCGCTTCACATTATTTCGGCCATGGTGAAACCGCGCTTAAGAATATTCACTATGAGATCGCAGACCCAGAAAAAAAACCATTCACAATAAAAACAATCAGAAAACCTTTAGTACCGCAAACGACCGAAAAGCAGGAAAAAGTCCTAATCAAATCAACATTTCAATTGCCGTCTGAAGGAGAAAAGAGCGCGGAAATAAAGGCGGAGGAGTCCGACGGGGAACTGAACATTCAACCTTATCGGCCGCTACGGTCCCGGCTGTAAAAGACACAGCCTAAACGGAAAATCCGTATTACCTGTCATGATCAAGATAAATTTTTCTTCTGCTATTTCAATGTACTTATTTTTTTCAATATTCCTTGTTTTTGCCTTTTGGATATTCTATAATCTCCGTAGGAACGGTATCCTTAACGAAACGAAATACTTGCAACAATGTCCTTATTGCACGCATATTTTCTTTGATTACACCTCCGATGCTGTCGCATCAGAAACAAAAGAAACATTGGTCTGCCCCCGGTGTCAGAGTTACATAAAATTGGAAAACAAACCCTCTGAAAGAGAGGATTAAACGCCATGCTTAAAGAATTAAGAAACAATAACCGCGGAATCATTTTTGTAACAGTCCTGATCATCATCATGGTCGCAATGGTCCTTGCTGTAACCGTCCTTGGCATTAATATAAGCCAGATCAAAAGCTCGGAAGACGAGTTAAAACATATCCAGGCAAGGATCCTATCCGAAGGAGGCCTCGCGCGGATGCTTGTCAGCAAGTTCTCCGGGGCTCCTGTCAACGTTATTAACTATGCAGAAACGCTCGGAAACACCACTTTTACGATCGTTGCCAACATTGACTCTGCAGGGGCCGGTCCAATCGGCTCAAACAGCGTTCCGTTAGATATTGGCGTGACGTTTTAAGCAAGATAATCCTACCCGAAAATATCACGCAATCCGCTATAACCGATTCATTCAAAATAGTTTGCAAAAGAATTGACAAAGTAAGTCTGTTATAGTTTAATTAAGTTTAGATAAGCTTTTTGACAGAGGAGTATATACATTTATATGAAGAAGCATATAACAAACCGCGCAACCGATGAAAAATCTTTTAGACGTCGATGATCTAGCCAAATATCTGAAATTACAGAAACAGACCATCTATAATTGGCTGAATCAGAGAAAAATTTCCGGAATAAAAATTGGCGGCGTATGGCGTTTCGATAAAAATGAAATCGATAAATGGCTGAAATCACAGGCCCGAAAAGCTAAAAAGCAGAAATAAAACATAACCATGGCTGACGAAAAAAAACTCGGTGTCTATTGGGGAAGCGACGCGTTGTTTTTTGCTGAAACCCAGGAAACGACTTCAACAAATATATTCCAGATCCCTTTTTCAGAAGCGGTCATTGAAACCCTGAAAGACGGTCCGGCAAGCATTGGCGGCATGGAACTCGGATCGGATATTCAGAGGATTTTGCGCGAACAGGACCTTTTAGATTCCCCAGTAAATTTATCTTTACCCGCTAAGGATATTATTTTCCGGTCCTTCGTCATTCCATGGATGGAGCAACACGAAATCAAAAATGTTGTCGAATTTGAAGCGAGCAAGTATATTCCTTTCTCCTTAGAAAAACTGTCTTTCTCGTTCCACCCCATAAGTTTTACCGAAAACAATACAAAGCGGCTCCGTATCATTTTCGTTGCTATCAAAAGCGATATACTGGCAAGTTATATAAAGATACTCGAAGGAGCGTCTCTTCGCATCAATTTGATCGAACCTGCGCCATCCAGTCTAATCCGCGCCTTAAGCTTGAAATTAAGAAGCGTTATTCCCAAAGACCAAACCATTGCCTTTATCGAGAAGGAAGATGTTGGAAGGATCACGATTGTTGATAATGATATTCCACAATTCGTCCGGGAATTTCATTTATCAATCATAGGCGCGCACAATGAAACCGAAGCAAGCCCTGAAGACCCCATAAAAAGATTGATCGGGGAAGTACGCATTTCTCTTGATTACTTTAACCGGCAAAACGAACAACTGCAAGTCACACAAGCTATCCTTCTTTCCGCGTCAAACCTTGAGGAATTATCCCAGACCTTAGAGAAAAGCCTCCCTATCTCGATCATACCAATAGATGATCAATCCATTTTGGGAGACCCCTCGAAAAAAGAACTTGGATATCTTAATGCTTATGGAGCAAGCATCATTTCAGCGGTAGAATCTCCTCTTTATTTCAATCTTTCAAAACAGAGTTC
>JAGLMJ010000093.1 GCA_023140095.1 Candidatus Omnitrophota bacterium
ATACGAAAATTGATCATCTCCTCGGTCTCTTGAAGACTGAAAGGATTAAGCATGTATTTAAAACTGATCCTGTCAAAGAAATTCGGGATGTTAATAATCTTCTCGTGCAATTCGGTTTGACCTAAAAGGACCAGTTGTAAGAGTTTGTACTCATTGGTTTCATAGTTAAGAAGAACGCGCAATACCTCTAAAGATCGGTCGCTTAGTTTTTGCGCTTCGTCGATAATAAGAACAACAGTCTTATTTTCGGTTACACCTTTCTGAAAAAGAAATCGTTCTAAGGCGTCCCGGATATCCAGCGCTGCCCCTTCGGAAGAGCCATCGATCGGGATCTCAAAATGACGGGCTAAAGAACGAAGAAAAACATGCTCGTCCTCGAATGTAGGATCAAGAATGATATGAAAGATAACCTCGCGGCGGGCTTTAAGTTCTTGAATGAGTTTTCTGGAGAGTGTTGTTTTACCGGTACCAATATCGCCAAGAATGACGCTTAATCCCCTTCGCAGCCGCAGTTCAATAAGGGTATTAGTCAGGGCTTGTTCATGTTCGCGGGAAAGGTAAAAATAATTGGGGTCAGGGCTTGTCGAAAACGGCTCTTTTTCAAATCCGAGGACTTTGTAATAACTCATTTTTATCTGCCAGTAGAAGATTAAACGGTTAGGCCCTTATAAAATTAATAGTAAGAATAACTATTAATTACGCTATCAAAAGTTATATAGGGTGTCAAGGTAAATCAGGGAAATTTGCGGAACTCTTAGAAAAATCGTGACTTAGTAAACATCTTGGATTAAGAAATTATTGCTTTTCAACCTAAAACCCGGTGCAGTTTCTTTTTAAGGCCGATCTGCTCAGGATATCCGCGAAGACTTTTCTGGCAGAATAAAAACTTCCTAACCTCTTGCAAGATAAGGATTTTCACTCCTATTGTAAAACCTGAACTGATAAGAAAAAGGATTAAGGGGAGATTTCCGTACGTACTTGGTCAAAATAGAATGCGCGGCGTTTTTGTATCGAGAAACAGATGCAAACAATCCCTCTCTTCCTTGTCCAGATGTTTCTCTTCACGGTCAACATTAAAAACATCTTTCAATGCGTCCTTGATATCTGCCGCGGACAAGGGCGCGTTTGTGACAAAATCCGAATGAGAGCGCCCTTGACGGTATTCGGGAATATCTTCCGGCATTCTTAAATACCGTTCGATGGCGCCAAGATCGAAATCATAAAGGATCGTCCCGTGATGAAGGATGAATTTCCTAGAACGTTTCTGGGCATTGCCTGATATTTTTTTGTAATCCTCCGCCAGCGCGATATCAGAAACCGGATAAAAGACCGCCTCGACATTAAGCCGCCTTAAAGCATCAATCACTTTGTTCAAAATGCCTTGATAACTCTTGCGCAGGTCATCGATCTGAGGATCATGCGCCTTCGACAAAATGAGGGAATAATTCAGACACCCTTTTCCCTGAAGCACGGTCCCCCCGCCGGTGCACCGGCGCAAGACGGGAATATGCTCTTGAGCGATTTTCTCCGCCTTAAGGTCTTCCTCCTCTTTACAGATCCTTCCTAAACACACAAACAGTTCAGGCGACTCCCAAAAACGCAAAACCTCCTCGCCCCTTCCTTTCTCGGCTAAATGCAGCAACACTTCGTCATAGAGAATATTTTCTTCGGGGCTTTGAAAGGAAATATCTTTTAAAAGCATGTCTTATGTATTCTGGAAATAATTCGTATTAATATCACGCGCGGCTTTGACTTCATCAGGGCGGGTAACAGGAGTTGTCTTGGGAAGACCGCCAAAGGCTTCCGGCTGCTGACGGCTGAGTTCATCGGCTTTAAACATCGCCTCGATAAATTGGTCCATCGTTTGCTTCGACTCGGTTTCCGTCGGCTCGATCATGATCGATTCCTTAACAGAAAGAGGAAAATACACAGTCGGAGGATGCATATTCTGATCGATCAGGAACTTGGCAATATCGATCGCATGAACGCCGCGCTGTGCCTGCTTCGAAGCCGAAAACACAGACTCATGCATGCAGATACGGTCGTAGGCCAAATGAAAACGCTCTTTAAGGCGTTCCTTGATGTAATTCGCGTTCAATACAGCGTGATCGCTAATGCCTTTGAGCCCTTCTCCTCCGGCCATAATGATATACGCATAGGCGCGCAGAATGATCGAAAAGTTCCCGTAAAATGAAGCTAAGTATCCAATGGACTCAGGATAATCATAATTCAGATAATACGTCCCGTCGTCACGGCGGTCGACCATCGAGATCGGCAAAAAGGGAATCAGTTTTTCATTAACTCCGACGGGACCGGAACCGGGCCCCCCTCCGCCGTGAGGCGTTGAAAATGTTTTGTGTAAATTCATATGCATGACATCGAAGCCGATATCACCGGGACGGCAGCGCCCTAAGATCGCGTTGAGGTTCGCTCCGTCATAATACATGATGCCATCGACGGCATGAACCATTTCGGCGATCTTATCAATATCCGAATTAAAAATGCCTAACGTGTTCGGACTCGTGACCATAAGGCCGGCTGTTTCATCGGTAATTTTTTCTTTCAGTTCGTTTAAGTCCATGACACCGTTCTTATCCGAATTGACCGAAACGATCTCATACCCGGCGATCGCGGCTGTCGCAGGATTGGTGCCGTGCGCCGAATCAGGAACAATGATGTATTTCTTCTTATTTCCCTTAGCCTTATGATAGGCGGCCATCATCATCACGCCGGTCAATTCACCGTGAGCCCCGGCCAGCGGCTGCATCGTAAAGCGATCCATTCCCGTTATTTCACATAGCAGCCGCTCCATATCGTAGAGCATTTCTAATGCCCCTTGGACCAGTTTCTCCCCATGTTTAAGTTGCGGCAACAGCGGATGCAAGTTTACAAACCCTTCAACCGCCGCAACGGTCTCGGTAAATTTGGGATTATATTTCATCGTGCAGGACCCAAGCGGATAGAAGTGCGTATCAATAGAGAAATTTCTCTGAGAGAGTCCCGTGAAATGACGCACCACATCCAGCTCGGAAACCTCAGGAAAAGAGCAATCATTTTCCCGGCGATATTTTGAAGGGATTTCAGCCGCAAGATCAACGTCCGATCTCGGATTCTCAAATCCCCGCCGACCCTCAACACTTTTTTCAAATATTAATTTCATGATCAAACATCCTGTACGGGCGTATTGTCCGCCAACGGCGAGACCTCGCCAAATTCATTTGAATTTGGCGGGCAATACGCCCTTGCCAATACTTCCTTTAGCGCCTGCACATAATCGAGAATTTCCTTCTTTGTCCGTTTTTCCGTAACAGCAACGATCATATAATTTTCCATACCTTCATAATACCGTCCTAATGGGAACCCGGCGGCAAAGCCCTTATTGATCATAGCCTCGGCAACCACCGAAGCATCGACCGGCAGGCACACGGTAAACTCATTAAAGGTCGGAGAACTCCTTTTAACCTCGACTCCCTCGATCTTTTCGATTTCCCGACGGGCAAATTCAGCTTTGTCCAGATTTAACTGGGCCAATGCCTTAAACCCGTGTTTCCCTAATAAGGACATGTAGATCACAGACTGTAGGGCGCACAAAGAAACATTCGTGCAGATATTAGAGGTCGCTTTTTCCCGGCGGATATGCTGCTCGCGCGCCTGCAGGGTACTGACAAAACATCTTTTGCCGTTAACATCGACCGTCTCGCCGATGATGCGGCCCGGCATCTTCCGGATATATTTCTTTCTCGTCGCCATAAACCCAAGATACGGCCCGCCGAAATTAAGCGGCAAGCCTAAACTCTGCCCTTCTCCCGTAACGATATCGGCGCCCATCGCCCCCGGCGTTTTGAGAAGTCCCAGTGAAACCGGATAAACACTTTCGATCACCAAAACCCCCAGCGCATGAGCCTTCTCGACAATATCCGAATGGTCATCAACGGTCCCGAAGAAATTCGGGTTCTGCAATATGATCGCGGCTGTATCTTTATCCAACAGTTTTTCGATCTCTTCCCGGCTGCTTTGCCCATGGACGACCGGCGTTACCTGAAATTCATAATTGAGATTACCGGTATACGTCCGGATGATCTTCCGGTAAATCG
>JAGLMJ010000094.1 GCA_023140095.1 Candidatus Omnitrophota bacterium
ACTTCCGTATCGCTCAAATTATTGCAAATGCGGCAAAACATCAGCCCGTCTTTAAGCTCGACGATACTTCGCGCCAGCGCGTCAGCGTCTTCCCTTGAATGATTGAGCAGCCAAAAGGCCATGCGCTCGGCGCTTCGCTGGCCGATGCCGGGGAGCTTGGTGAGGCGTTCGATCAAATTCTGAATTAATTTAGGATAAGCCATTGTATTGTTAATCGTAAATAGTTAATGGTCCAGGCTACTAGAGCGTTTTGGTTCTCCGATTTTTGGTTTTCGATCTTCAATCTTCTATCATCGATTTTCAATTTTCACCATTCACTATTCACCATTTACCATTTACCATTTACTCTTCATGCCACCGGTTAACTACTTTCCCCTCAAAAGTATCCAGCACTTCTTTGACGCTCTCCGTTTCTTCCTGGGGGTTGCAATCTTCAACCATGATATATTTAATAATGATCGCTGTCTGCAGGTTCTCCGAGAATATTCTTTCAACAAGCTTCACATTATGCGCATCTTCCAAGGCCTCTTTCTGAAAACGGCAATCCGGGGGAAATCCGATCGTTAATGTCCTCTCCATCAGGTCATAAGGAACGCCGCTTTGCAAATAGGTCGCGATCGACATGCGCTCGCGGCTGACGCCATGGGTCAGGGCATCCCATGTTTTTTTGATCTTATGCAGGTCCAAAGCGACTTCCTCCACCTCCTGCACCTGCCCCAGCTCTTGAGCGACCAGCGTATCGAGATCCTCGACAACATCCTCTTCTAAGCCTAACGGTTGTTCTTCCTCCGCCTTCGGCGTCACCTTCCCGTCCTCATCGAAAGACTGGTTAGAACCGGATATATCCACCTGCCCCTTTTTATCGCGCAAGACATTGGCCGGCGAGAACCCGCGTGTTTTTTCCGCCACCTGTTCCGCGCTTTGCATTGACGGTTTTAAAGGGGCTGCCTGCTCAATATTGGAGGTTTCCCCTTGATAAGTTAATTTGGCAAACGCCACTTCTAAAGGCATGCGGATCGATTCAATAACGCGTGCCGTTTCCTGGGCCGCAATAAACACATCGATCGCCGTTAATATTTCCTTGAGCGTAAATTTCTCGCATTGGGTTAAAAGCATTTCCTTAATGACGACCGGATAATCCACCAGTTTGCCCAGCGACTTGCCTCCGATCTTGATGATCATTAAATGCCGGAAGTGTTCGGTGATATCCCGCGATAATTGCTTGATGTCTTTGCCCTTATCGATGATCTTCTCTAAGGTCTGCAGGCATAAGGAGCAATTTTTTGCGCACAGCGCGTCCGTCAATTCAAACAAAAATTGTGTCTCCACGAGGCCCAGCATGGAGAAGACATCGCTCGAGACAATGCCTTTTTCGCTTAAAGCACTGAGCTGATCAAGAATGCTCAAGGCGTCGCGCAGGCTTCCCTGCGCGGCCTTCCCGATCGCATACAATGCCTCCTGGTCGATCTTGAATTTTTCTTTCTTGCTGATCTTTGACAACGTATCAATGATAATTTTCATTGAAATCCGTTTGAAATCAAACCGCTGGCACCGTGAAATGATCGTCGCCGGGATTTTATTAGGCGCCGTGGTCGCGAAGATAAACTTAACATGTTCGGGGGGTTCTTCGAGCGTCTTTAATAACGCATTGAAGGCCTCGGGAGTAAGCATATGCACTTCATCAACAATATAGATCTTATACCGGCCGTAACTCGGCGCGAATTTCACATTCTCCCTCAGGGTGCGGATCTCATCAATGCCGCGGTTCGACGCCCCGTCGATCTCAAGGACGTCAAAGCTTGTTCCTTTGGTAATTTCTATACACGCTGAACATTTGCCGCAGGGTTTAAGGGTTGGGCCTTTTTCGCAATTCAAGGATTTCGCGAGAATGCGCGCGCACGAGGTCTTGCCGATCCCCCGCGGCCCGCAAAATAAATAGGCGTGGGTAAGACGATCCGACCGGATCGTTTTCGTAAGAAGATCAGTAATGTGCTCCTGCCCGACAACCTCATCAAAGGTTTGCGGGCGGTGTTTTCGGGCTAAAACAATATAGGACATAATAATAAAAATTGATGGTGGGCATCAATGTAATAAAGTTATTCTACCATAAAATCAATAAAACTCAACCATGTGGTCTTGGATCATTGGATCATTCCTACGTCTTTACGATACGATACGTCGGGTAGGCAAAATGGACATTCGATTCCTTCTCGAAATCCTTAAGGATCGCCTGGCAAAGTTGGTCTTCAGTAAACCGACGCTTCTTCGCTTCCGTTAAATAACGCAAGGTCAATTCCACTCCGCTGTCTTTGATGTTCACATAGACGATCGGCGTGAATTTTCCGTAATAGATCATGTAGCGGTTGCGCATCGCATCGATCTTCCGGCAGACCTCAGCTTCTAATCCTTCAGCCAGGTTCTTCGCATGCGCCATCATGATCTCACGGCCCCGCTCCCAGTCGCTTTCAAAGGTCACCAGGATCGGGATCTCGTGCCAGATAAATTCAAACCCGCGGCTGTAATTATAATTCTCATGTTTAAAAACAAAACTGTTGGGGAAATTGACGATGCGTCCCGTGCTCTGGTCAGCGTCGACCCAATTGCCGATCTCAAGAAGCGACGTCTGGAAAAGGCGGATATCAATGACATCACCCTTAATACCGTTGATCTCGACACGGTCCCCCGCTTCAAAAGGATGGCGTATCAATATCAGGAACCAGCCGGCAATGCACAAAATGACCTCTTGCAAGGCCAAAGCCAAACCGGCACCGGCAACACCCAGAAAGATCGTGATCGAATTGATGTTCTGTATCCAAATGAAGAAAATGATAATGATCAGGGCGATGCTGACAATATAGATAACGTTTTTACGGACCGTGTGCCTGGCCTTAATATCCTTGACACGCTTGTTAACGATCCCAATAAACCCGAACATCAGCAAATAACCGACGAGAACAATAAAGACCGTCTCCACGATTTTTTTCTTAAGAGGGCTGCCGTCCAATAAGCCGTTAGTCGCCAAAACTTTCTGTAAAACAGAGCCCGCTGAAGGCTGCCCGGATGGAACAGCCGGCGACTGCGCCAATGCCATGGAAGAGACACTTCCGACGATCAACACGATTAAACCAATGGTCCGGATAAATGAATAACGTTTGTTCACATTAAACTCCTCAGTGAGGGCTTTCTTCAGAGACATATATTTTATCAAATATACGGAACAAAAGGGGGAAAATTCGAGAACCTTTTCATTGGGCGCCCGCCCATTGCAAAGGTTATCCCTTCTTCCGCATCGACAGAGCAATGCGCTGGCGCTGCAGATCGATCTCAAGGACCCTGACCATCACTTTTTGATGCACCTTAACGACTTCATGCGGGTCCTTAATATAGCGGTCAGAAAGCTGGCTGATATGCACAAGCCCGTCCTGATGAACGCCGACATCGACAAACGCGCCGAACGCCGTCACGTTCGTAACCACTCCGGGCAGCGTCATGCCCGGGCTTAGATCCTCGACGGTCTCGATGCCGTCTTTGAAACTGAAAAGTTCGAAAGGCGCGCGCGGGTCCCTTCCCGGTTTTGCCAGTTCATTCGCAATATCCGTCAATGTCGGCAGGCCGACAGCCTCGGTCACATATTTTCTCAGATCGATTTTCTTGCGCATTTGCTCTTTCAATATAATATCCACAACAGAGCAACCGATATCCTTCACCATCTCGCCGACGATTGGGTAGCTTTCCGGATGGACGGCGCTCGCGTCGAGCGGATTGTCCCCGTCGAAAATACGCAGAAAGCCGGCGGCCTGCTCAAAGGCCTTGGCCCCTAGCCCCGGCACCCCGCGGATCTGCTCGCGGGAAACAAAAGCGCCGGTATCGTGCCGGAAATCGATAATAGCCTGCGCGCGCGCCGGCCCGAGCCCGGAGACATAGGTCAATAATTGCTTGCTCGCCGTATTCACCTCGACGCCGACCTGGTTCACGCAACTGATCACAACATCGTCGAGATCTTTCTTCAATAGAT
>JAGLMJ010000095.1 GCA_023140095.1 Candidatus Omnitrophota bacterium
TTTTTTATATCAGAAGCTACCCAGTATTTTTCCCCATTTTTTACTATCGGATCCTTAGTTTTTATTTCATCCATTAAGGTATCAACATAATTAAGCTTATTAATTGCTTTCCACCCTTTATATTTTTCTCTCCAATCCAATTTATTATTTAGCCATACCGCAAAAGTTTCAGCAAAATCCTCATCCGGATGATACTGGGCATAATAACCATCCAAATGCTGCACATAATTCTTGCTATAAGGCCGGTATTTGAACGTATCCGCATATTTGACCGTTGCAGGACCAAAAATGCTCTGCCACCGTTTGCGCTTGTGAAAACGATGGGCATAACAAATCGCATGACCGGCTTCATGGCGAAGGAGCTTCATGCACCATTGTTTTGTTTCACCCTCGGCATCGATCATAAATTTCTTCTCTAACCGAATAAGGTTTGGGTGGGCTAAATAAAACGGGATCCCGATACACGTTTCGTCCTTGGGGGTAAGCCATTCATCAGCTAAATAACATTCGGGCGCAAAAGAAATACCTTTGCCCTGAAGCTCCGCATGCAATTGGCCGATGCATTCGGCAATCCAGGTCCCCTCGATCCCCAGCGGCAGATCACAAATACGGGTATTGAGAAGTTCTTCTTCCGGTATATTATCCAGATCAATTTGTTTTTTTTGTTTTGCCGCCATAAAAATGCCTAGTCCTGAGCAATATAAAGAATTTAATTTGTCGAAGGACTAAAGTTGACCTTCAAGTTTGCTCATAAGATCGTTCGCTTCATTTATAATATTATCCGGAATTAACTTCAAGACTTCCATATCTTTTTTAAAAGAATCAAGGGCGTTATAAAGCTTCCGGATGGACGCTTCATTGCGCTTATCGCGCTCTTCTTCGGGATCAATCGGCTTTCTTTCTTTCATCATGGCCACAAGATCCTTGCGGACCACTGAAGCGTCTTTGCCCTTATCAAAGACATCCTTTCTCAGCTTCACATAATCATCTCTTAACAGTTCTTTCTTTTGCTTGGCTAAACGAAGGACATTGACCGCTTCATATCCTGGTACTTGGACAGCTTCACGCGTCTCGCTGAATTCCTTCTTTAGGTACGCAGGCTCCTCGGATTCCAGGAAAAAATAAGTTTTTAAAAGTTTTAACGACATTTGTTTGGGAATGCCAACTTCCTGTTCTGTATAATATTCAAACTTGTCATACCCCCAGGCATAATACAACTTGTCTCTGTAAACACTATACAAAGCCTGCCCCAAATTCACCCAAGACGTCTTGAAATTCTTGGAATAATCCAGGATCTGGTTTCTTAAAAGCTCGCTGGTAACGTCAGCCTTATTTTCTGTTCTTTTATCACTCAATACCTCAAGAGAATCCATAAAGTTTCCTTTCTTTTTGAACTTTGACTGAAAAATAAATAAGCCTCTTCCCTTGTCAATTAGGAAATGGCTGTTTTCAAGAATGGCGTGATTTATTCTTAAGGCGAGGAGATTTGTTCTCTGATGCCGATAATTCTTGACTAAAGAATCCGAACAGACCAATAAACAGTATTGACTTACTCGAGGTAATTCTTCAACTCCGCCCAAGTCTTCTTTCCTACTATACCATCATTCTCTAGATCATGATCCTTTTGAAAAGCCTTAATGGCCCTTTGTGACCCGGAACCTAATTTCCCGTCAATAGCCCCGGAATAATAGCCGGAACTCTTTAAAGCCGTTTGAACCTCTTGAGGTGTTACCGGAACACGTACGATTTTCTGATATCTGGATTCCGATGCCTTTGTTGAAGAAACCGGCACTGTTTTTGAAGGTATGTTGACGGGTTTGGCAGAATCAACTAGTTTCTCTACACTCACAACAAGCTCTTCAACAGCATATTTGATCTCCGTAATATCCTGCTCACGTTCATCTAGTCGATTCTCGACTTGTGCCATTCGGATCTGCAACTGATTAACTGAAGTCGGTTTTTGCACCGTAGCGCAACCCGAAAGGGAACCAACCAATATAGCCACGATAATCAACCTTAAGAACATGTGCGCCTCCTTTTCTTCTTCAAATACTTCCAGGGGATGTGCCATTGACCTGCATTAATTTTATCGAAATATCCTGAAGGAAATTCGGGTAATCCTGGCGAAAGACTTTGATACCTTCTTCACGTTCATCTAGGACCTCAACCGTATACTCAAAACCGGGCTTGATCACAGGAAGCCCGCCTAATTTAATTTTCTCTTTTGTCCCGACCATCTTAAGCGTCCCAACATAACAGATCGTATTAGGGATGACTTCAAGCGTTACATTCATTTTCTCAGTCGCTGTTGTTGACCCGACGGGGATCGAGACCGAGGAGATCTTGTATCGTCCGACAGGCAATTCAACGAAGAAATAACCGGGCTTGACCGTTTTGACATCCCACGGAAATGTCTGTTGATCCGAATTCTCTCCAATATGCAATTGAAATTTGTGATCCGGGTCATCCATATCTTCAAAAAGAAATTTGACGTAACGAGTTTCTAAGAGGCCCTGAAAATCTGTTTTAGAAAAGATGATTCCTTTTTTCTCTACATATCCTTCGAGATCCTCTCCTTTAATATTCTGTAACTCTAAAGAAGGATCCAGCGGCTTGAAAATTTCTTTCATAGGTTCCTCTTGCGCTTTCACAACTTCTTCTGGCGGGTCTTCTGGAACAGAGACCTTCTGTAGGGAAACACATCCGGAGAACATTAGGCCAATAATCAAGATGATCAGTATTTTTTTCATGCTATATAAATACACCTTAAGATATAAACCTGTTAAAGGCCCAGGCGATTACGATGCCGCTGATCGCCCCATCAATAAAACCCCAAGCAGCGCCGATAAAACTCCCCTGTAATGTCGCTCGATATCCAATATACACCGTCGAGAAAAGCTTGACGGTCCTAGTTCCCCAATTTGACAACATGGACACCATACCCAGAGCCAACACCACAAAACTCCAAATACAACCAAGCGTAAGGCCAAACGCCCTTACATCCAATTTCGTCATGACGCTTCCCCGCACTTAAACTATGACCATTGGAAATCTTCTTGGAAAGGAAACTTCACAAACTTTTCTTCTCTTCGTCGCATACAACCCGTGATACTTTCGATGAGATCTTAACAAACGCGTATCCTACGGCAAGGACAAAGAAACCGATTTGAATGTGCGCAAAATCCTTATCATTCAAATCCATAAGGATAACCACGATCCCCAAATATACCGTGATGATCCCGGAAAAGTGGCAGAATAAACTTAAATTTTCCAAAGTTTTGACATTTTTATATTTCATTGGATAACCTTTTTGGATATTGAGTTTATCACATATCTTCGCCCAGGCAAATCAAAATCTTAGCTAGTTTTAAACTATAGCACCCATTACCGGCATTGCGCGCGTCAACAACACCTCTTTAATTGCGCCCTTTTGACCTTCTTGACTTCGGTTCCATCATGGCATCAACATCCCTTTCGATCAACCTCTCGATAAAATCGGGGATTTTTGTCTGTATTTTACGCTTATCTTCGGATGGCAACCACTGAAAATTCATGGCGCACATATTTCCCGAAAGCTGGAAATCAAAGTCTAAATGAGTGTCGTCCTCCTCAAACATCTTCAGGACCGGTTTGAATTTAGGGGATTTGCTCAACGAGTCCCGGGAAAGGGCTAAGAACAATTTACTGGAAACCAAATTGTTATTATCGACATCATAGTATCCCCCGATACAAACATCCTGTGTTTCCAAACGGATATCGCGCAATTGAATATGTTCTTTGTTAACCGAAAATTGCGCCGAAGCCCGTTCAAAATCAATAGCCTTTAGGTCAGGCAAGCGGAATGAATCGCCGAGCCAATTAAAGAACGCGAAATCGGTCAAGGTCCCATCATAAACGGTAATATCTCCGCTTAGATTCAGTTGCGGAACATTCGTAAAATTCATT
>JAGLMJ010000096.1 GCA_023140095.1 Candidatus Omnitrophota bacterium
TATATAAAATGAACTCATAATTAGCGCGCAAGACAGACGAGAATATCGCCGGAAGAAGATACGCAAGGTTAAATAAAATAACGTGTAGGATTTTTGGATTCATTTTCATCAGCGAACCTTTCTCTAAAGATTAATGCTCCATGACAAAGTGATTGTTGCCTTGGCCGAGAAGTTGAGCGGCAGGGTCCATTTTGATCTCCCCTTCCCTCTTCACCGCTTTATAATCGATCGCGGCCGATAAAAGCTCTTTTGTATAAGGATGCAACGGATTGCTGAAGATCTCGTCGGTCGAGGCCATCTCGACGATCTTCCCCCTATACATGACCGCGATCTTTTGACTAATCTTTTTTACAACTTTCAAATTATGAGAAATAAAAAGATACGTGAGGTTGAACTTCTCCTGCAGGCCGGCTAAAAGATCGATCAACTGTTTTTGAATGATCACGTCGAGCGAGGAAACCGCCTCATCGAGGATCAGCAATTTCGGATTCAGCATCAGGGCCCGCGCAATGGCAATACGCTGGCGTTCCCCTCCGCTGAATTCATGTGGGTAACGGTTTAAAACATCGCCGCTCAATTGGACGGACTCAAGCAATTGGCACGCACGGGCTTGTTTCTCTGCTTGCGATCGGTATTGCTCTTTTTCAAGGGTTAAGCCCTCCCGCATAACCCGCAAAATCGTAAAGCGCGGGTCGAGACTGCTGTAAGGATCCTGAAAGACCATTTGCATATTTTTCCGGGACTGGACCAATCGCCGATTGGGAAGATGCGTAATATCCTTCCCGTCAAAGACGATCGACCCGGCATCGGCACGTATCAGTTTTAAAATGATCCTGGCGAGCGTTGTCTTGCCGCAGCCGGATTCTCCGACAAGACTGATATTCTCTCCTGAGCGCACGGCAAAATCGATACCATCTACGGCCTTAACATAGTCACCGGTCGTACCGAAAAACCCACCTTTGACAGGAAAATACTTTTTAATATTTCTTAATTCAAGTAACATCGTTTAGAGAAGCGCCTCCATTAATCTTTGAGTATATTGATGTTGAGGGCTGCTTAAAACATCGCCCGTTGTGCCGCTTTCAACGATCTTTCCTTGAGTCATAACAGCAACATGATCGGCCATATGCCCAACCATTCCTAGATCATGAGTGATCAAAAGAATGGAAAGTTTTAGTTCGTTCTTTAACTTCTTAAATAATTCGATAATGCGCGCCTGCAGCGTCACATCTAAATTACTTGTCGGCTCGTCGGCAATAATAAGCTTTGGATCACCGGCAATAGCTTGAGCGATCATCGCCCGCTGGCGCATTCCCCCGCTTAACTGATGAGGATAATCGCGGGCCATACGCCCGGGCTCGGGTAACCCGACGAGGTCCAACAGCTCCAAGACCCGTTTCTGCCGCTGAACACGGCCAAGATCCGTGTGAATCTGTAAAACCTCATCAATCTGATATCCAATACTGAAAACCGGATTAAAGGCGTTCAGGGGTTCCTGGAAAACCATACTGACTTCCCCACCGCGAATCTGTCGCATCCGTTCACCAGACGCGTTAAGCAAGTCCTCACCGTTAAAGAAGATCCTTCCTTCCTCAACATTCAATGCCAGCGGAAGCAACCGAAGGATTGCCAAGCCCGTCGTCGTCTTGCCGCTTCCAGAACCGCCGACCAAGGCTGTAATACTCAATTCGGGGATCTCAAAATTGACGCGATCCAACAGAACCGTCCGGTCTTCAGCTTCCCCGACCGTAACCGTCAAATTTTCCAGATGGACCAAAGGCAAAAACATGAATTAACTTTCTCCATTCATCATTGGATCTAGGCAGTCGCGCAACGCGTTGCCAATGACATTGAAACAAATCACCGTCAGAAATATAAAAAATGCCGGAAACAGAATCCACGGCGCGAATTTTATGCGGATGATACTCATCGCGTCTGAGAGCATATTTCCCCAACTGGCAAACGGGTCCTGTATCCCTAACCCGATCAGGCTTAACGCCGACTCGCCTAAAATATATCCGGGGATCGAAAGCATAACCGCAAAAATGGAATAAGACAACGTGTGCGGTAAGATATGCCGAATGATGATCTTAAAATTCGAAAGCCCAAGGCTTTTTGCAGCTAAGACATAGTCGCGTTCCCGCAGTGAAAGGCACATTCCGCGAATGATTCTTGCCAGGCCCGCCCAGCCGATGAACGAAAGAATAAAAATGATCGAAAAATACACCTGCACGGAACTGAAATTATCCGGTACCGCCGCGCGCAGCGCGAGCAATAAATAAAATCCGGGGACCATCATGAACATCTCGCATATGCGCATCAAAATGTTATCGACCCGCCCGCCGTAATATCCGGCAATGCCGCCGACGATCAATCCGATAGAAAAGGAAATCAAAACGCCGATTAGGCCGATCGACAACGAAACCCGTCCGCCATAAAGCAACCTTGAGAAGAGATCACGCCCGCGCGCATCAGCCCCCAACAGATAAATGCGCCCTCCTTCGGCGACACCGAAAAGATGGCGTCGTGCCGGAATGAATCCGAAGAGCTTATACTCATCGCCTTTAGTAAAAAGACGTACCGGATATTTTTTGGCAGTATCAACCGTATAAACACGCTTGTAGTACTCATCAAATGTCAACGTGCTCCCCTGGACATACGGCCAGGAGATTTGACCTTGGTCCATAAATTTGATCTGCATCGGCGGGCAGTAAGAATAATTACGGTCCTCATTCTTGAACGAATACGGCGAGAGAAAGCCCGCGAAGATCGCCCCGCCATAGAGTAGGCAAAGAATGATCACACAGGCCACCGCGAAGCGGTTGCGCTTAAAAGAAGCCAACGCGATTTGGAATTCGCTGAGATGTTTGTTGTGTTTAGTCATAAAGTTCTTTCATACTGGTTCTTAATGAGATTTTCTGGTGGTTAAACTGTTGAATTTCAAATGAAACTCCTCGCAGCAGAGCTACGAGGCATCTTAGAGGAATCCTGAACTTGAGAAACCCAAGGTTTCTCAAACTCGTCCTCAGATGGTAACCCCGGAGCAAGCTCCGAGGAATTCTTTCGATTAAGAACCAGTATATGTGCACATGGCATTCAGAGTGTTTTGGAGGAACTTCCGGCTTGCCCTCTATCAACTTCGGCAAGACGGGTGACGACAAAATGCTCTGGATGCCATGCTCAATCATACCGTATCCTCGGGTCGACTTTCGCCAAGGCGATGTCGGCCAATAAATTCCCGATGATAAACAATACTCCCCCCATTAACATGCTCGCCATAACCAGATAAATATCCTTAGAGCGCACCGCCGTCAGCATCAGGGAGCCCAAGCCCGGCCAGCTGCATATGATCTCGGTCAGTGCGGCACCACTGAGCAGCGACGAGAACTGGTATCCCAGCAGCGTGATCAAAGGATTGATCGCATTACGTAACGCATGATGATAAACAACCCTGTTCTCCGGAAGGCCCTTAGCCCTCGCCGTCAAAATATATTTTTGTCCTAACGCTTCCAACATGTTTCCGCGCATGATCCTCTGCAAACCGGCGATCGACCCGATCGACAGCGCCACGGCAGGGATCGCTAAATGGCGCAAGACATCAAAGATCTTGCCGAGAATATTCAAATCATCAAAATTCGGGCTCACCATGCCCCCGAGAGGCAGCACGCCGGGAAACTGGCTGGCAAAAAACAGGAATATCATGACGAGAAAGAAACTTGGTAAGGATAAGCTGATATAAGAAGAAAATTGAATGAACCGGTCGATGAAACGGTTGCGGTTAAGCGCCGCCCAGATCCCGAGCGGAATGGCAATGCTCCATGTAATAAGAAAACTGGCGAAAGAAAGAATAAACGTATTGAGCAGCCGCCCGCCGATGATCTTAGCAACAGGAACATTGAAATGAAAAGAATATCCGAATTCAA
>JAGLMJ010000097.1 GCA_023140095.1 Candidatus Omnitrophota bacterium
AAATTTTGATTAAGAACCAGTATAATTGGTAAGAACGCGGGATACCGGAATATCATGCTTCTCTTGGGAAGATAGGGAATCAACTATTTGAAAATCAAAAGCCAGCCCGACCGTTAAAACGCGAGGCGGTAACAACTCCAAGAACCTGTCATAATATCCGCCGCCACGTCCTAAACGGTTGTTTTGTTTATCAAAGGCAACACCGGGAACGATCACCATATCAAGGCAGTCCTCGCTCAACGTTTGAGCCTGATCCATTTTTGGCTGTCGAATGCCGTACGGGCCTGTTTCAAGGTCAGATTCTAAAGACGCCACAGCTTCCGGGACGATTTTCTTCTCGTCCTTCATAATGCCGGGCAGTCCTATTGTTTTTCCTAGCTTTTGCGCTTCTCTTATCATTTCAAACGTTTCCACTTCCCCATCAAAAGACGCATAAAAAAGAATAGTTTCCGCTTTCTGAAACTCCACCATTTGAAAAAGCTTGTCACCAATAGCCAAGCTCTTGATTAACCGCTCTTCCTCCTTCTGATTTCTTAAAAGAGTTAATATCCTTTCTCTAAGAATTTCTTTCGATTTGTTATGCACTGCTTGTAAGTTTATAGTCCCTTTTTGATATACGTTTTGTTTAGTCCTAAATTAAGCTATTTATATTATCATCTTTTCATGGAATATACAACCGGAAAATAGAAGACACCTTTTATGCTGCAACTCTTGTTATTCCAAGGGGATAGGCGCTCTGGAATGAGCCTTCGTGTTGCGGTTTTGGTAAAAACAGGGTAAATAAAAAATCCCCGCATATGCCGTCGCGCCTAGGAATAAGTGAACCTTTTCACTAAGTGGGAACCTCCCCAGAATATCCACAGATATCCTGGAGGTTTAGCGTCCCGTATCCATTAATTGGTTCTTTATTAATGGCTGCTAACGCACACTGCAGGGATTTGTTTTTATTATACCACTATTCCCTCTTTATACACTTCTTAAAAATCTTTTTTGCCCGGCTCTATCTTCGAATAACGCCTAGGCCCCGAACCAAGACATCGCAAACCTTCTCATGCGCCTCTGACACTTCCTCATCGCGCAATGTTCTGGCTAAGCGCGATTGATAGGTCAGAGAGAAGATCAAGCCTCTTTTCCCCTTCGAAATCTTGTCTCCTTCATATTTTTCGATAAACTTCAGATCTGCCAGAACAACCCGCTTTTCGCGTTCAACGGTCTTGCGGACAGCCTGTTCAATATCATATGCCGTGACATTGGGCTCTACAGCCAAACTGATATCACGGCTGACCGCAGGAAACCCTGAAACCTGTTTATATTTAGGACGATGTTCCTTTTGCGCGTATATTTCGCTCATGTCGATTTGGGCGAACAAAACATTTTTTTGTTTGATATCCCACTGGTCTAAAACATTCTCTTCGACCTTCCCGATCATGCCAGTTTTCTTGCCATTAATAAAAACATCTGCTCCTTGCCCGGAGGCAAAGATCTTTTCCTGGCCGGATTTAAATCGTATTCTATTTTTTTCAATGCCGAGCCTGTCAAAAGCTTGTTCGAGAGCGCCTTTCAAATCGTAATAATCCGCATCCTCCTTCTTTATTTGACGCCAATCATCCTCCCGAAGCCCTGTCATAATGATCCCTAAAACATCCTTTTCTCCTTCGGCCGTATAGATCTTCCCTGTTTCAAAGAAGTGTATATTCTTTTGGCCCCGGTTAACATTGGAAAGAACGATCGACAAAAGGCTGGGCAGCATCGACGGGCGCATGATTTCCTGATCCTGTGTTAACGGGTTGTAGATCTCAACCCCTTGGACATCGCCTTGATTGGATTGCTCAAGACTCCTGCGATTGATCATCGTATAGGTGATCACTTCGTTAAACCCTTGAGCGAGAAACAGGCCCCGCGTTTTTTGACGGGCAAGCCTTTTGGGATCAGGAGGAATCGAGGATACTTTGATCTGGGGAAAACTCAAGGGCAAATTGTCATATCCGATGATCCTTGAGACTTCCTCGACGATATCCTCATCCGCTTTGACATCTTCGCGGAAAGACGGCGGCGTGATCTTAAGTTCGCCTGTTTTGCTACTGGCGACACTGAAATCCAGCCGTTTTAAAATATCCTTGTACTGCGCATCTGTGTAAGAAGCCCCTATGCGCGCATTGATCGTGTCTTTCGATATTGCAATCTGTGTCTGGGTCGTTTTTTTCCTAGCCGCGACAACGTCGGAACGCTTCGTTATTTTCCCTCCCGCGCTTTGAAGGATAAGATCGATCGCGCGCGCCGCGCCGTCCTCGACCGTACGGTAATCGACGCCGCGCTCAAAACGGTAGGACGAGTCGCTGCTTAAGCCCAATTTTCTCGACGCCCGCCGGATCAGAATGGGATCAAAATAGGCGCTTTCCAAAAGAATGTTTTTTGTCGCGCGCGTTACTTCCGTATCCTTCCCGCCCATGATCCCCGCAATGGCCACCGCCCGCTCTTGATCAGCGATCACAAGGATCGAAGGGTTGAGCTCTCTTTCGACATCATCAATCGTAACGATCTTCTCGCCCTTGCGCGCCCGACGAACAATAATCTTTCCTCCGATCAATTTATCATGATCAAAGGCGTGTAACGGCTGTCCTGTTTCCATCAAACAAAAATTCGTGATATCAACGACATTGTTAATGGGCTTCATGCCTAAAGCCATTAAATGTTTGATAATCTTTTCTTGGGCCTGTTTTATAGAAACCCCTTCGATCAATGTCCCGATATACCGGGAGCAGGCCTGCTTGTCGTCGATCTCAATGGCGCATTTCTGTTTAGGCCAAACGCGTTTTTTGACCTTTGGGATCCTGCGCGGTTTCTTGAGGATCGCCGCGGTTTCGCGCGCCATCCCTAACATGTTGAGACAATCAGGACGGTTCGGCGTGATCTCAAGCTCGAATATCGTATCCCCGCCTACGGAAGATATTTTCTCCACTTCAAGCCCGGCCATCGTGAGCTTGTGCGCGAGCTTATCGACCGGGATGCCCGGCGTGACGTAGTCCTTTAGCCAGTTGAGACTGAGTTTCATGATAGGTAACGATAGTAATTCAAAGTATTGAAACGTTTAGAGAGTTTGAGGATGCTTCGTTAATAGTAAATAGTTAATGGTTAATCGGGCCATCCGGCCGGTTTGTTTTTAAAGAGTTTTTGTTTTGCTCAAAACATCGTTTAACCCAAACATCGTCTAACCCTATTTACTATTCACCATTAACCATTAACCAAGCCCCCTTAAAACTGATGCAAAAACCTGATATCATTCTCAAAGAACAACCGGATATCATGGATCCCGTGTTTTAACATGGCCATCCGCTCGACGCCAAGGCCGAACGCTAATCCCGTATATTTCCCTTTCGGATAGCCAACCGCTTTAAAAACCTGCGGATGGACCATCCCGCATCCCATGATCTCAAGCCAGCCTTTGCGCCCGCAGACAGAGCATCCTTTTCCGCCGCAAATATAACAGGAGATGTCCACCTCCGCCGAAGGTTCCGTAAACGGAAAAAAGTGAGGGCGAAAACGCATTTTGATCTCCTCGCCGAACAGCCGCTTTAAAAAGACCGTCAAAAGCCCTTTGAGGTCGGAAAACTTAACATCCTTGTCTACTAACAACCCCTCTATTTGATGGAACATAAACGAATGGCTCGCGTCGACCGCGTCGGGCCGATAGACCTTCCCCGGAACAACAACCGCTAAAGGAGGATTATGTTCTTCCATGATGCGGATCTGCGCAGGCGACGTATGGCTTCGCAGCAGCAGATTTACATCCTTTTCGGAAGGATCCGGCTGTTTTAAATAAAACGTGTCGAACCCGTCGCGCGAAGGATGATCGGCGGGAATGTTCAGCGCCGTAAAATTATTGAACTCTGT
>JAGLMJ010000098.1 GCA_023140095.1 Candidatus Omnitrophota bacterium
ACTCCCAACTGCCCAGGTCCGACCAGCCGATTCCAGACGCCGGGACGGCAACAACATTCTTTGCCTTCTCCAAGATTCCATAATCGATCGAGACCGACGGCATCCGTCGCCATACCTGCCGAACATGAGCAGTTGCCGTCTTCCCATCGAGTACTCGAAGAACCCCGGGAAGATGTTTTGCGAATTCCTCAAGGATCACAGAACTCTTCCAAATGAACATCCCGCTATTCCAAAAATACTTCTTCGATTTCAGAAATTGCCTTGCTTTAGCCTGCGATGGCTTCTCCGTGAACTTCTCGACCTTTAGGGCCGCCTTCCCGTTAACTTTCTTTTTATCCGTCTTGAGATACCCGTATCCGGTATCCGGTCTCGTCGGACGAATGCCTAATGTGATCAGATTATCTTCTTTCGCCAACCAGACAGCTTCCCGTAGCACTTTTAAAAATTTTTTTTGTTCCAGAATAAGATGGTCCGAAGGCAAAACCGCCATGACCGCGTCGGGATCGATCTTTTGAATTTTAGCCGCTGCCCAGGCGATCGGAGGAGCCGTATTCTTTGCCTCCGGCTCAAGCAGTAGATTCGCTTTCGGGATCCTGAACCTGGAGATCTGCCGTTCAACAGTCTTGCAATACACCGCGTTCGTCACAATAAAAACATGCTTCCCCTCAAACATCGGTTTAATGCGTTCTAAGGTTTCCTGCAGCAACGTTCCGTCGCCGGTAATATTTAGAAACTGCTTAGGATTCGACTTGCGGCTGACCGGCCAGAAACGGGTTCCCGACCCTCCCGCTAAAATAACTGCATATACGTGTGATGATCTCATAGGATTGATCCCCAATAGGTTTACTCTATTTTCGCTCTTACTCTGCTACCTGTTTTAAACCTGACTTTGAACCATCTCAAGGGCTGCCACCAATATTTCTTATTAATGTCCTTCAGGTCATCTTGGCTGAAAAGATGTTGTTCTATTTTTTCCCGCATCTCCACTGGATGTGTTCCAAAATAAACAGGGAATCGGTCAAGATCCCCATAATCATACCGTTGGCGCCTCTCGCCATCCGCTAATTTTATAAATCCGATCATCTCTGCATTGGACCGACGACGCGTCATGACTTCATTCGGTTGAACCCATCCATAATGATAAACAAAACAATGGGTGTTCATTCGCCTCAATGGATGGCCGTCTCGGCGCCTGAATCCGAAGGCATCTCCGCAGGATTCAACAATTCCATTATTGCGAATAATACGGTCCTGTTTCTGATACCATCCACTGTCAATCCGGTAACGGAAATAACTCCCATAAAAATGTAGCCATCGAAAACGCAAGGCGTCAACTTCCTTATCCTTAAGACGTTCCTCCATCATGCGCTTGAGCTTCTTCAAATCTTTTTGATGGATGACTTCATCCGACTGCAGGTAGAACGCCCAGTCACCGGCACACTCTTTTAAAGCTAAATTCGTCTGCGCGGAAAGAACTTCAGACCCGCCGGCAGGATCCCAAATATTTTGGATGATCCGTATCTTATCGCTGTCGATCGACCGAATTAGATCAAATGTTCCATCGTCGCTGTCGCCAACATTAACGATAAATTCATCGCAAATCGGAAGGATCGACTGTATCGATTCTAAAATTGGATAGTTAAACTTGATCACATTGCGCGCAATGGTAAATCCGCTAACTTTCATGAACGCTGTCTACCTTTATTAAAGCCCATAAACTTCTTCGTACACTTTGAGTGTTTCCTCAGCCGTCTTGCGAAAGTCGAAATCCTCAGCCCTCTTCGATCCTTTTTCTCTCAACGTTTCCCTTAAATCCCGGTTTGACACGATCCGTCCAATCGCACTGGCAATGTCCTGCGGGCTGTTCGGATCAACGGTCAGCGCCGCGTCCCCGGCGATTTCCGGACACGATGAAATGTTCGATGTCACAACAGGAGCCCCGCAGCAAAACGCCTCGAGAATAGGAAACCCAAAGCCTTCATAAAACGACGGAAAAATAAAAACTTCCGCCTTGTTATAAAAATAACGCAGCTCCGCGTCTGTCAGGTATCCAAGAAAAATAATATCTTTTTTCAACCTTAATGTTTCGATAAGATCGACGAGATCGTCATGCAGCCATCCGTCCATCCCGATCACAACGAGCTTTCCCGAGAAATCCTTTTTGGCCCTTAACGCATGGAAAGCGTGAATACTGTTAATAAGATTCTTGCGGGGTTCGATCGTTCCGACAGAGAGAATAAACGGTTGCTTAACGCCTTTTTGCGCAAAAACGCGCTCTGCCGTCGCCTCTTCTTCTTTTGCGATGCGGTTAAATATTCCCTTATCAACACCCGGATAGATCCGCGCGATCTTTTCATCCGGTATTTGGAAATATTTCTTAAGATCGCAAGCCGTGTTATCCGAGCAACAAATGATCTTGGCGGTCTGTTTGCGAATCTGCTCAAACTGCCTCTCGCTGTCATCAATGGTCACTAACGTGTGCCCCTGAGGAAAGGCTTTAAAAATAACATCATGCACCGTGACAATAATTTTAGCGTCGCCAGGCACCTCGAGCGGCCCCGGACTCGGAAAATGACAAAGATCAATATTCTTTAATTGTTTGGCAATACCCCGGTCAAACCAATCAACACGCGAAGTAAAATTCTTAGCCGGAAAGCGGGGTGTTTTCTTGTTAAAACTGAAAAACCCTTTACGGGCATAGAGCTGATATTCGTTCTTACCGTCGATCTCGCTTAAACTTTTAACCAAGTGATAACTATACCGACCGATCCCCGTATATTGCTTTTTTAAAAAAGACCGGCAATTGATCGCGATGTGCATCTTCCTTTAGCCCTATTTTTTAGTTTGGAGGAAATCCGCCACGACCTGCTCGACATAATCAAGGTCTTCAAGCTCAATATCCTGATGGATCCCGATATGCGTACCGTTATCCGAACAATATTCCGCCTCGGGAAAGTCCCCGAGCTTCTTCCCGAGAAATGCATAATTCGCGCACTGCGTCGGGATGGAATAGAAAAGATTGCGGGAATCCACTCCGGCGTCCTCGATAAATTGAACAAATTCATCCTTTGTAAAGTTCGCGCCCTCCCTGACTATGATCGAAAACGCGTGCGGGCCGATCTTCTCGTGCGATTCTTCCTTGATCGTAATGAAGTACTCCTTGAACTGTTTGAATTTCTCGATCAAGTAAAGCAGGTTGCGCCGGCGCTTCTCCAGGATCTGATCGAATATTTTTATGTTACCGATCCCGACGGCCGCCTCGATCTCATTCATCTTCGCCGAGAAGCCGATCCTTTTAAATTGGAATTTCCCCTCAATGCCATGATTGCGCAATGACCTTAACGCGTCGGCCATTTGCGCATTGTCCGTAATAACGATCCCTCCTTCGATCGTCGTGACGATATGCGCGGCGTAAAGGCTCAACGCGGCCATCTCGCCGATCGAACCGATCTTCTTGCCCTTATACTCAGCACCATGCGCCTCGGCGGCATCTTCGATCACATGAAGCTTGTGTTTTTTCGCGGTCATAAGAATTTCATCCATCGCCGCCGGCTTGCCCATCAAGTGAACCGGCATGATTGCGCGCGTCCGGGGCGTGATCGCTTCCTCGATCTTTTGAGGGTCAATATTCAAAGTCTCCCGGTTCACGTCGACAAAAACCGGATGAAAACCCGCCTGGAGAACCGCGTTGCCCGTCGCAACAAATGTCAGCGCAGGAACAATGATCTCATCGCCGCGTTCTGCGCCAAAGTCATAAAGAACGGCGCAAGCGATCGCGTCGGCATCCGTCCCGCTGCTGACAGCCACCGCTTCTTTAACTCCGAACAACTGCGCGAACCGCTCTTCAAACTCCTGGACATATTTGCCGCG
>JAGLMJ010000099.1 GCA_023140095.1 Candidatus Omnitrophota bacterium
CCTTGGAAAAGAGTCGCAGCGGTTTTCGCTGGGGATCTCTTTTAAAAAACAATAACCGTTTTATTTGCAGGATTAATATACAGAAAATACAGAGGTGAAAAGGGAATAAGGTGAAAAAAGCCATCTTATTTAGCGGTATCATAATTGGATGTTTCATGCTGACGGTGGCTTTTCCCGTTCAGCCGACATTAGCAGCTGATAAGGCTGAGTTAATGCCGGTAGAACTAGATGGGACTGAATGGACTATAAAGATCACTTCTGTTAGCAAGAAGGGGGTAAAAAAGGTCAATGAAGACACGTTGATCTTTAAGGATAAAAAGTTTATATCAAAAGAATATGACAAGAAAGGGTATACCCCGACCAATTATTCATTAACGATTAGCGATGATGATGTGACCGGTTTCGGGACAATGCAGATCAAGGATAAGGAAACCGCATTTTGGAGGGGGAGCATTAATGGTAAAGAGATCAAAGGCTCGATTCATGTTCAGTTTCCTTCAGGTGATAATATAACGTATAGTTATGCAGGGCAACTATCAAAAGGTGTTTTAAAGCGAAAAAGTAATCCTAAACCAAAAATACTAGGAGAGTGAGATGAGAAAAGGCGCTTTATTTGCTCGGATCATATGCGGATGTTTTCTGTTTACAGCCGTTTTGGCTGTTCAATCTACGCTAGCGGTTGCGGCGGTTGCGGAGGAAGAGGCCGAACTGATGCCAATGGAGTTGGATGGGACTATGTGGGACGTTGAGATGACTTTCACCAATAAGAAAGGTAAGAAGGAAACGTCGCAGGATACCTTAATTTTTGAAGATAAAACGCTTATATCCGAGGTGTATAAAAAAGAAGGACATACGCCTACTAATTATTCAGTTTCTGTAAAAAGCAATGGTGTGACAAAATATGGAACGATGAATGTTCACGAGGGAAAAAAGTATTTCTGGAATGGGCAAGTTTTGGAAGACAAAACAATGCGAGGGAACTTTTCAGTTCTGGATTCTGAAGGCGGCACGAAAGAATACTATTTTAAGGGTAAACTTTCAAGTGGGGTTCTTAAGCGCAAGGATCCAAAGCCTGCCGTTCAAGAACCTGCTCAACCAGTTGTTGAAGCGGTAAAGCCGCCTGTTAAATAAGAGTTATAACTGGTTGAGGTTAAATAGGTTGGAATTCTAGTTTAAAGCTGTTGGTATTGTAGTAGAAAAGAAGTCAACCCTTCGACGCTCCTTACCATAAGTAGAGGGGCTTGCTCAGGGTTGACTCTGAGCGCTTCGTATTTGTTCCGCCTTTCAGATAGAGAACCAAGGGGAAGTCGAAGAGTCAAATTTTTGTAAATTAATATGAGGGGGCGCCCTTGACAAAGGTCATTCTATCAGGTACCCTTGTAGTAGACGATTTATGTGACTCGAAAAGGCAAACCCAGAGTAATCTGGAGGCGCAAAGCAGTGCATCCTTTTTATGTAAGGAACGGCATGCTACCGGAAGTCGAAAATAGTACGATTCCAGGCAAATTGCCTGGATTTTTTTTGTTCATTCACAAGGTGCCAGGCACAAGGCGAAAGATTGGAAAAGAGGAGATTTTTCTCTCAATTTTTTTAGTATTTTGAAGAAAGTGCCAGGCACTTTTAGAAAAAAGGCGGTTGAAAGTGCCACGAGAACCTAGAATATACATAGAAAACGTCTTATACCTCGTTACGGCGAAAGGTGATGAGGATCGTGATCTGTTTAGCGATTCTCAGGATTTTAATGCCTATCTTAAATCTTTAAGCGAATATAAGCGGGAGTATGGGTTCAAGCTTTTCGCTTTTGCCCTTCTTCCTAAGAGCCTTTGTTTATTGGTCGAGTTGAAGAACAATGTGACGATATCTAATATTATGCACGATCTTAACTCTCGATATACTAAGACTTATAATAGTCGTTATGGTAAAAAAGGGCATCTGTTCCAAAGCCGTTTTAAATCTGTCCTTATTGAAAAGGACGATTATCTCTTACGAATTTCCCGCTATGTACACCTCCTCCCAAAAGATTCCGGAATTGCTGATGATCCTGCCGAATACCTATACAGCAGTTTTTCTTCTTATCTCTCTGAGGATATGCGCAGTCAATTCGGTTGCGAAATGCCGGATATGGAGGATGGGATCAATGAGATCTTAAGCCAATTTACGCAGATGGAAACGGACACGAATAGGCGAAAGGCTTATGAGGGGTATGTCCGGTCGGCCGATGATAAAGAGGCGGAATTGGTGCGTAAGCTTCTTCACCGGAAGACTTTTGTGGGATCCAAGGATTTTATTGAAGAGATCAGGAATGAGATCGAGCAGCATATTATTGAGGAGGAAGAATCCAGGATCGTGCGTAAAACAAATCTGGCTTTTGTTTTTGCCGGAAGTTTAGTTATTCTGTTTTTGGGTACGGTGGCCTACAATTTTTACAATAATCAATCAACCTTGCAGGATGTATTGGATGTAACGGCTAACGGGTTTGAGACGGCCAGGGAAGACCTTGCGAACCGTGTTTTTAGTTTACAGAAAGAAATAACCGGATTCGAAGAAAGGGAAAATTACGGGCTTGGTGGATTGGCCTGGGAACTTCAATTGGTTCCGGTACAGGACAAGGAAAAAGAAAAGTCATTTACGGACCACTTGCAATTTAAGAAGGGAAAGGTTATATCGACCGGCCTTATGGCGCGGGGATTTTCGCCTTTTGATTATACGATCAAACGTGAAACTCATGGGAAAATGATTTGGAAGACGGTCCAGACAAATTCTGAAGGCCTGACGGTGCGCTGGTACGGCACCATTACAGGCGATACGATGAGGGGAGTTTTAAGTGAACACCCGGTTCAAGGAGAGAGCCGGGATTTTTCTTTTGTCAGTGTAAGGCGCGTGAAAGATCCGGGGAGGGCGGAAAATGCGATACAATAAATTTCTAAAAACTTTTATTTTAATTGTTTTTGTGGGTGCGTGCCCATACGTTCTTCCCTATAATATAGGAGTTGAAGCAGCGCAGGAGGGAAAGGATGTGGTCAGGGAGAATAAAACGATAACTGGAGAGGTTGGTTTTATCAATTCTAAGTTTATCTCGATTATTGACAGCAGGGATGATAATGCAGGAAGCGAGCATGAGATGTTGATATATCTGGATGAAAATGTCGACGTTCAACGTAAAAATAGTCTTGGCGAGATAAAAGCGGGGGATACGGTCCAAATCCAATATGAAAAGACCACAAAGACCTTGAAAGATGTAAGGAAGAGTAAGAAGGTTGTCAAGGGAGTTAAGTTTTTAAGAGCGGCAGCAAAAAAGGGGAAAGGTTCAACATTAAAGTCTGGGAAGAAGTAAGAATGGCTGACAAGCTAGATTGTAAAGGGAGTGGGTAGAGATGGAACATCATGTTTATCTAAAAGATTATGTTCAGGGCGATGAGGGTCCTCTTATATCAAGAATCTGCTTCAAGGCCCTTATCCATCTCTTGATCATTTCGATGTTCGTCCTAGGCGTTCCTCTGCCCCGAATTCCAAAATATGTTCCGTCAATCGTTCGTGAACCGTTAGAAATCGTCCTCAAAACGATGCAATCCGAAGTGGCTGAGGCCGTGCAGGCGAACCTTGTCCAGGATGTTGGCACAACAACTCCTGACAGAGGTAGTTATGTTGGCGCCATTGATGCCACCGGTGACGGAGATTTTGACACAGCCGTTGATACGAGTAAGTCGCTCATATTTACAAGCTGGCTGTGCGACCAAACTGTAGATCATAATGTAGCCGGGAACGCAGAGACGGGAGGGGAGGGAGAGTGTATATGGTCGTCCTATTTTGGGGGCCCACAAAGTGTTATTGTTCAAAGGGGCATGATTGAGCCGAGTCTTGAAGGT